>JADLEZ010000356.1 GCA_020845855.1 Burkholderiales bacterium | reverse complement strand
TCGCGCAGATGGCCTACCTCGAGATCCTGATGGTCGGCGTGGGGCTGCGGCGCGGGGCCTCGGCGCTGAATCGCCTGAAGCGGGTCCAACAGGTCCTCGAGGAGCGCGGCATCGACAGCGAGCGCCATCCCGCACTCGAGTGGGCCTGGTCGAAGGCGGAGCGGAAGGCGAAATGACGGCGCAGGCGATCCTGCTGCGCGGCGCAACCGTGGTCGACGGCAGCGGCGCGCCGCGCTTTTTAGCCGACGTGCGCATCGAAGGCGAACGCATCGCCGCCGTCGCGCCGCAGGCGGACGCGCGCGGGGCGCAGGTGATCGACGTTGCCGGCCGCATCGTTGCGCCGGGCTTCGTCGACGTGCATACGCACGACGACCAGATCGTGCTCGAAGCGCCCGTGATGCTGCCCAAGCTGAGCCAAGGCGTGACGACCGTCGTCGTCGGCAATTGCGGGATCAGCTTGGCGCCGCTCGTGCACCCCGACCCGCCGCCGCCGCTCAACCTGCTGGGCGGTCCCGGCAACTACGTGCACACATCGATGGCCGCGTACGCCGCCGCCGTCACGCGGGCGCGACCGGCGGTCAACGTCGCCGCACTCGTCGGCCACTCGACGTTGCGGGTGGCGACGATGGACGACCCCTACCGCGCCGCGACGCGCGCGGAGCAAACGCGGATGGTCGAGCTCCTGCGCGAAGGCATGGACGCCGGCGCCGCGGGCCTGAGCTCGGGGGTGTTCTATCCGACGGGTGCTGCGGCCGACTTGGACGAGCTTGCGCTGCTGGCGGCGGTCGCCGGCGAGGCGGGTGGGGTGTACGCGACGCACATCCGCGACGAGTTCGACCGCGTCCTCGATTCTCTCGACGAAGCGTTCGCCGCCGCGCGCCGGGGCGGGCTGCCGCTCGTCGTCTCGCATCACAAGTGCGCGGGGCCGCGCAACTGGGGCCGCACGGTCGAAACGCTCGCGCACATCGACGCGGCGCGCGCGCGGCAGCCGATCGCGCTCGACATGTATCCGTACGTCGCCGGCTCCACGGTGCTCGACCGTGACATGGTCGACGGCATCATCGACGTCCTGGTCACGTGGTCGACACCGCATCCAGAGATGGTGGCGCGGAGCCTGGCCGACATCGCCGCCGAATGGGGCTGCACGCAGCAAGAAGCCTGCGACCGGCTGCAGCCCGGCGGGGCGTGCTACTTCCAGATGCGCGAGGACGACGTGCAGCGCGTGCTGCGGCATCCGGCGACGATGATCGGCTCGGACGGGCTGCCGCACGACCGCCATCCGCATCCGCGGCTGTGGGGGACGTTTCCGCGCGTGCTCGGCCACTACTGCCGCGACTTGGGGCTGTTCCCGCTCGAAGCCGCCGTGCACAAGATGAGCGGGCTTTCCGCGCGCCGGTTCGGGCTCGCCGACCGCGGCGAGATCCGCGCGGGTGCGTTCGCCGACCTCGTCGTGTTCGATGCGGCGAGCGTGCGCGACGCCGCCACCTTCGAGGAGCCGGTCGCCCCGTCGATCGGCATCGACTGCGTGCTCGTCAACGGCGCGATCGCGTATCGGGCGGGCCGGGCATTGCCGGAGCGGGCAGGTCGCTTCGTGCGGCGCGCGGCCTGACCGCAGGTGCGTTCATGCTCGCGAAAGCCCGAACCAAGGGTCGCTGACAATTCGTCTCGTGAATGACTATTATTCGCGACGCCGCAGCGTCGCCGGCCCCGGTCGCGCGCGCGAGCACGTCGCCGCCGTCTTCCGCCAGGGCGGGCGCCGCCGGCAACGGGAGCGCGACCGCGCCGAGCGTTGCGCCCAGGGCCAGCGCCACCGGCAATCGCAGCCAGCAAGGGGTGCGCGACGGCATCACGTCCTTTCCGAGGCGCGTCAATGTCCCTGCAGCGAGCTCGCGGGGGCATTGCCGATGGCCGTTGGCGCCAACGCGCGGAACCCGGCGGAGACCTTGCCGCGATCCGGACTCGGCCCGGGCGGCAGCGGTTGCGGGTTGAGCTCGTCCGTCACGCGCGACGCGTTTCCGATCCGCGATGCCGGCAACACCGCGCTACCCTTGGCAACACCGCTCGCCGCCGCACTGGGGCGAATGGCCGGATTGGCGGTCGTAGTGATCCGCTGCGCCGGATCGATGGCGGCCTTGCCGCGCTCGACCGGATCGCCGGGCTTGCGCGCGAGCACTTCCTGCGCGGGGTCACGCTCGTGCGAGCCGTCGTGCATGCTTTCACGGACGTCCAGGCGAAGCTCCGCGCTGCCGCGCGCCGCATCTCCCACCACCAGCGGATTCGACCAGTTCACGGGAACGGCGCGCGCGCTGCGGGAGTAGCCCGGCGTGCGCGAATGCCCCGCCTCGATCACCTGCTCCTTGTACTGCAACGTCCCCTTCACGCCCCGAACGCCCGCGATGGACTGGTAGCACTGGAAGTCCTTTCCCACCTGCACCGTGGCCGGCGTCGCGGTCGGGTAGTAGTCGCTGTCGATGTGGCGTGCCTGGCCGAGCGGCGGCGGCGCGTAGGGCATGGTGACGCGCAGTCGCACCGCCTCGCAGTTCGGCAGCAGGCGGCCCCAGCGGCCGTCCCAGGTCACCCGCACCGCAACGTCGGCCCTCGGCAGCGGCATGGCCTGCCACGCGGCAACGATCAGCCTACCCGGATCGACGCGTCCGCCGTTGTATTGATAGCCGGGCGGGACGTCGAGCAGGCGTCCGGCGCCGCGCAGTTGCGCCGTGATCTGGCCGGTGACGTCGACCGCGCTCTTCGCGATACCTTGCTTGATCACGTCTGCCAGCGCATCGTCGTGGGTCAGGCTCGATACGATGTCGGTCACGATGATCGCCGCGGTGGCCGACGCGTTGCGCGACTTCACATTCACGTTCACAGGCTGCGCTTTCGCACTCAGCACCTCGATCGGCGGATGCATGCGGCCGTTCAGGCGGAAGTTCACGTCCACTGCGAGGTCGAAAGCGACCCGGAAGCGCGCATCGGTCGCGCGCGACGTGAGCGGGTGCGTGGCGGTGAAGTCCATCTCGGCACGCGGCAGGAACAGGCGAAGGCTGCCGTTCGCGCCGCCTTGCGGAACCACCGTGACCTGCGGACCGGGCGGCAAACGCAAGTCGACGTTGTAGAGCGTGACCCCGCGCTTGAAGCGGTCGGGCCGGGTGAGCTCCTGCACCACGCTGGCCCGTACCGGCTCGCTGGCGTTGGTCCACCCCAGGTTGATCACCGAACTCACGCTCGAGTCGAGCGGGACGTCCTGGTACGGCGTGCTGTCGGGCTGACGCGGATCCCACGTCAGCTTCTCGAGCGTCAGCCCGGCGCCGGCCTGCGCGTTCGCGCAAAGCAAGGCCGAGAGCATCCCAATCAGGAGGGCAAAGCGATGTTGCGCATGCATGAGGGCCTCCATGGCGTTAGTGTGCGAGCCGCGCGCCGAGCGTGGCGACGGCCTCTTCGATGGCGGAACGCACCGCGCCGTCCACGCTCTGGCGCTGCTGCTGCTGGACGTGTACGTCGGGCACGATCGGCAGCGCGCGTCCATGCATGGCCGCGACCGCGGAGACGAGGTTGCCGATGCCCGAGACGCCGGATTGCGTCGCCTCGACCGTGCGTCGCACGGTGATCACGTCCACGATCTCGCCGGTGGATGCGTCCACGACGCGCACGTCGATGGCGATCGCGTCGCGGTTGCGCCCCTCGCCGATGTCCAAGCCGCCGAGACTCACGCCGCTCGCGCGCTGGTCCTCGCTCGCATTGGCCTCGGATAGCGTGCCCTCGAAGAGGTAGCGCACGCCGTGAAGCGGCGCGCCCGCGGCGTCGCCCGTGCTCCCGCCGCCCAGCTGCTTCTCGCGCAGCACGCCCTCGTTGAGGCGCGCACGCTCCATCACGCGGAAGTAGCCGCTGCGCACCAGCGCGGTCACGAACATGTCGGTAGCGGCGCGGGCGCCGATTTCGCTTACGCCGGAGCGAAACTCGTAGATGGCGACCATCGGCCGCTCCTCGCGCGGCGAAGGCTGCGTGCCCGGGTGCTGCGCCGGCGCGCCGTGCGCGAGACTTGCCGCGGCGAGCACCAGCAGGCAGGCGATGCGCCGGGCGGGGTGCGATGGGCGGATGGGCATGCTGCCTCCACTTGCGGGTTATCCAACGCGCGGCTCGTCAGTTCACGGCGCCGCAGTCCGACGCAACCCAGCGGCCGCGTTCCGTAAGGTGCATGTTGCGGCCTTCGGAGAGCTTGATGTCGAGCTCGGCGGCGAAGGCGTCGGGTGTCACGTCGTAGATGTGCCCGGCCTGCTCGCTGACGCCGCCGTCGGGTGCGTGGCACACGCTGTGAAAGCGCAGCGACGTCGCGGTGCGCTCGACGATTTCACGCTCGCATCGGCTCTGCGGCTCACCCTTGCGCAGGCGCGACACCAAGCGCTCGCCGCTCGCATCCGCCGCTTCTTCCGGCGTGAGGCAGAAGCGCAGCGTCATGAGGTTGCTCGCAATCCCCATGCCTTGCGCCTTCATGACGGCCTCGGCGCGGGCGCGCCGCTCCGGGGGCAGGCTCGCGATCTTGCCGGCGAGGCTCGGCACGCCCGCGCCGCCGGCGCTGTAGTCGATCTGCCAGAGTCCCGGCTTGCGCGGGGGCAGCGTCGGCGAGCTCGCATGCGCTGCCGCGGCGAACGCAAGGACAGCGCATACCGCGATGGCGGTGTGCTTCATGAGGTTTCCTCCGGTTTTGCGGCCGGACCGGCGGTCCCGCGGGAGGGTCGATCGGCTGCGAGCAGGTGCAGGATCAACTCGCGCGAATCGCAGAAGCCGACGCGCTCGCCCGTGCCGACCCGCTCGATCGTTCCGACGGGCTCGCCGGCGCTGGCGTCAATGCGGCGGTAGATGCGCACAATGAAAGTTTCCATCCCGGTCGGTTCGCGTCGGTCGTGAGGGATCGCCGTCGGTGGATGCCAGGCAGCTTGGCACCGCCGATCTAACGGCGAGCTAACGCGTGCTCGAAATCAGCGGGACGAAAGGTTCGCGACGAGCGCGGCGGTGGCGGCCGACGGCGCCACCGAAAGCACGATCGAAAGCTGCTCGCGGCAGCGGCGGAACACGCGCAGCGCGTCCGCGCTGCGGCCCGCTGCGAGGTGGCACCGGATCGCGCCACGATACAGGTCCTCGGCGAGCGGGTCCTGCGCAAGTCCGGCCTCGAAGATCGCGAGCGCGGCGTCCGACTCGCCGGCGCGCTCGTGGGCGAGGCCGCGCGTGAGCGTGCGGCGCAGGAAGCGCTGGTGCAGCCGCTCGCGCGCTGCCGCCCACCACGGCTCGACGGCATCGGTCCCGAACAGCGGCCCGGGGTAGTCGTCGATCGCACCGTGCGCGAACGCCCAGGCATCGACCCATACGCAGCCGGGGTCCAGCGCGAGGTGTCCCGCGTCGAGCGCGACCGCGTCGTCGCGGCCGATGAGCCTGCGCAGGCGCATGACCGTCATGTCGAACGCGGCCCGCGCCGCGGCGCCCTCGGCGTCCGGCCACAGCGCGTCGAGTACCACCGCCGAGTCGACGGGTGCCGGGCCGTGCGCAACGATCGCCTTCAGCACGTCGAGCGGCTTGCGCTGCGCGCGCGGGCCGAACGTGACCGGCTGATCGTCCACACTCACCCGCAGCCCGCTCAGCGCCTGCACGCGGACCGGCCACGGCCAGTGCGGATCGAACGGCGACGGCGCCCGCAGCCGGCGCTCGCGGATGACGTGCCGGACGAACGCGGGCTCGATGCCAAGCCGCAGCGCGTCGGCGCACAGCCGCGCCGCGACCGGCGCCAACAGCGTACCGAATCCCCGCCAATTGCGGCCGTGCGCCGCGCGGATCACCCGCTCGACGGTGTCGGGCGGAATGGAGCCCCGCGCGCGCAGCGCCTGCGCCGCGCTCGCCACGTCGGCGAGGATCAGCGCGAAATCGCGGCGCATGCCCGGGGGATACTCGGCGCTGTCGCGCAGCAGTCCCTCGCGCGCGCCCGCGGCGTCGCCCGAGGCGATGGCGATGCGATGGCGGGAGAGCACATGCGTCCAGCGCTCCGAGGGCGGATAGCGGTGCCGCTCCTCGAGCTCTACCGTGCGGTCGATGACCTCGCGCGCGCGGCTCCATTCGCCCGCCAGCGCGAGCACGGCGGCTTCGTGGCCGAGGAGACTCGTGGCTTGCGCGACGTGCCGCGGGTCCGCGAGCTCGCGCAGCTTTTCGAGCCTGCGCTGCGCGGCCGGCAGGTCGTTCTCGGCGACGGCAAGGTCGGTCAGGAAGCTCGCGCCGGTGAACGCCGAACTCTGGCCCCCATGCGCCTGCGCAAGCTCGACGGCCAATTCCAGGCACGCGACGGCGGTCGGTGCGGGCAGTTTCACGCCCGGGGAGGGCCAGTGCCGGCCGAGCTGTGCGTACGCGTTGAGCCAGCGGGCCTTGGCGAGCGGGGGAAGGTCGGGCCGCGCAAGCCACGGCGCCGTCGCCGCCACCGTCTCCTGGAAGAGCCTCTCGTCGGAAAGAAAGTAGCCCGCCGCTTCCAAGAGCACACTCGATGCGGCGACGACCTCGTCCGCGGCGAGGCCGGGTTCCGGATGCGTCAGCCGAGCGAGCGTGCGGCGGACCAGCGCGCGATAATCGCCGAGCTGCTCGCGCCACATCGCATCCATCGCGAGTACGCAGCTCGCGTCGATGCGCAGCGCATCGCTGGCATCGGTGACGGCGTCGCGCGCGGGCAGGTGCTCGCGTGCGCGCGCGATCCACTGCTCGGTTCCCTCGAAATCCTGCCAGCCCTCGAACAGCGCAGTCAGCGCGCTGATGGCCACGAGCAGGCGCAACGGCGAGGGTCCGGCATCGCAGAGCGCGTACGCGCGATCGTAGTGCTGCACGGCGGCGCGCGCGTCGTGGCGCTGCCACGCGCTTTCGCCGAGGGCGAGTTGCAACGCGGGACTGGCCTCCACGACGGCGGCGCCGAGCGCCGCGGCGACAACGTCGAGCTCGGCCAGCCGCTGCGACTTGACCAGCGCGCGCGCGAACCGCTCGGCGATCGCGCGGGCACCCGCGCCGTCGCCGGCCCGCAGGCGCAGCAGCACGGCCTCGCGCGTCAGCCCGCGCTCGGCCGCGATATCGGCGGCACGGCGCGCCACCTCGTCGCGCCACGCGGGCTCGCCGATACTTTCGAAGCGCGCGAAAAGCGCATCGCGCAACAGATCGTGGAGCCGCCAGCTCGCCGGCTGCCGGCCGAGCCGGGTGACGAACGTGTGATGCTTGCGCAGGGCCTCCAGCAGTTCGACCGCGGTCTCACCCAGGCCGAGCCGGCGAACGTCGGCGCGGCCCACCTCGGGCAGGAGGCTCACCGCCGCGAGCGCGCGCAACGCCAGCGGGTCGAACGACGCGAGCACGCGATCGTGGAAGTAGCTTGCGATGCGATCGTCGGCGGCCGAAGCATGGCGCGTACGCGCGTCCTGCGCGAGCAGCAGCATGCCGGCCACCCATCCGTCGGCGCGCGCGTGCAGACCCCGCGCGGCGCGCTCGTCCATGCGATCGACGAGCAGTGTGGCCGCTTCGCCGGCGGTGAAGGTGAGCTCGCCGGCGTCGAGCACGCGCAGGGGCCCGGTGGTCGCGAGCTCCAGCAGCACGCCCGCGGGGTCGTGCCGGCTCAGGATCAGCAGCGCAACGTCCTGCGGGGCCTCGCGGATTGCGGCGGCAAGCAGGATCGCGAACGCGTCGCCGGCAACGGCATGCGCGTCGTCGACGACCAGCGTCGATGCCGCGGGAACGACGGCGAAGAAGGCGCGAAAGAACGCACGCGCGAACAGATCGAGCCGATCGAGATCGCGCGCAGAGTAGGTGGGCAGCGCCGCGCTGCGGCGGGTCGTGCGCGCGAGCTCGCGGAAGTAGCCGAACATCGCCGCGAGGTCGGCGTCCCCTTCGTCGGCGCGATACCAAAGGACCCGGCCTCTGCGAGTCGCAGCCCAGGTCGCGGCGAGCGTGCTCTTGCCGGCACCCGGCCCCGCCGCGATCCACACCGCCGCGTGCTGGATCGCATCGTCGAGCAGGCGATGCAGCCGCCCACGAACCAGCGCGCCCGAGGTGCGCGGGACGGAGAGCTTGGCAAGCCTCGGGGAAGCGGGCGTCACGTCCGCCCTCGCGAGGTCCCGCCCGCCGGCTACTTCGGTGGCTTCTTCTGCTTGGGCTTCTTCGGTTCCTTGCGCTGGCGGTCGCGATTGCCCATCGATTGCTCCTGTCGGTTCGGTCGTTGCGCGGACGGCAAGGAATTTGCCGGCCGCGGGCAGCGCCGGCAAGCGGCGACGCCCCCGCCAATGCTGCGCTATCGGCGGCCGGCGCGCAACGAGATCGTCACGGCGGCTTCCCGAGCCCGGTGTCGCCGCTCACCGGCAAGGGCCTACTTGCCGGGGTACGCTCTGGCCAGTTGCTCGATCACGACCCGCCGCATCTCGCGCAGCTCCACGACGTCGTGCACCTGGGGATTCGTGCGCGTGAGGAATCCGAAGTTCGTTTCCCTGCCGGTGAGCAGGAAGTCGAGCAGCGCCACGGCGTAGCGCCGGGCGGGGTCGATCGGCTTGCCCCGCACCAGCCACGTGCCGTTGTCGCGGCGCACGCCAAAGGTCTGCAAGTAGCCGCCCGTGCCCTCGTTGTTCACGCCGGTGTCGAGGACGCGGGCGAGCAGCTCGCCGTCGAAGCTCGCTTTCACCAGCGTTCCGCCGAACGGCAGCACGCGAATTACGTCGTACTCGGTGACCGGCCCGGGCGGCAGGACGTCGTCGATGCGGATCGAGCCCGCGTTGAACATCGCGACGTCGACGTCGCCGCCCTCGCGCGCGATCGCCTCGGCGATCACGTCGGTGAGCCGGCCCGGGCGGTTGCGCACGGTGGACTCGCGGCCGTCGAGCGGCTCGGTCGTATTCGCGACCACCGCCTCGGGCGCGAAGCCCTGGCGACGGAACGCCTCGAACGCGCGCTCGACCCAGCGCTTCGCCACGGCGTCCACCGCCGGGTCGGAGGCGATCGTGTCGTCAATCGGCTGTAGGCGTGCCGCGATTCGCGGGCGCGCGCCGGGTGCGGTGAAGCTCAGCGTGACGATGGCGAGCGAGCGCACGTTGGCATCGGCCTTGACGATGGGCACGAACGGCCCGCGGTACACGATCCAGTTCTCGTGCTCGTGCCCACCCAGCACGAGGTCGATGCCGGGAACCGCCTCGACCAACTCGGCATCCTGCGCGAGCGACAGATGCGTCAGCGCGACGATCGCGTCGACTTTGCCGCGCAGCTTGCCGACCGCCTCCTTCGCCGCCGCGATGCCGTCGCGGTAGCGCAGCCAGCTCTTGCGGTTCGCGTCGATGGTCACGCCGACGAGCCCGATCCTGACGGTGCGGCCGGCGACCTTCACCGGGACGACGGCCGAGGTCGGCACGCCGGGGAACGGCTGCCCGGCAGCGTCGGTCACGTTCGAGGAGACGATCCGAAACTTCGCTTGTGCAAGATGCGCGCGGAACGCCGCCTCGGACACGTCGAACTCGTGGTTGCCGAACGTCGCCCAGTCGAGTCCGACGGCGTTCAGCACATCCACCATCTGCCGGCCGGCGAGCGGCTGCCCGTCCACGATCGCGGTCCCGAGCGCGGAAGGCGACAGGTAGTCGCCGCCGAGCGTGACGACAACCGGCGATCGCGCGTTGTTCAGTTGTCGGACCGCGGTGGCGACGCGCGCGAGTCCGCCCGATTTGCCGCCTTCGACGGGAAGAACTTCGTAGACGTCGTTCAGGTGCACGAGCGTAACCGTGACCGGCAGGACGGCGCGAACCGCGGACGCTTGCGGCTGGGCGATGACATCGCGCGCACCCACGATGGCGAGCACGAGCGCCAGCACGCCGGCCCGCGCGAGCAGGCGGCAACGAGCGGGGCAGAAGTCAATGCGCAACATCCGCGCTCCCGGCAGGCGAACCAGGCGAGTATTGGCGATCGAAAGTCGGGCGTCCACACCGCCGAAGGGGGACTTGACAAAAAGCACGACCGTTCGTACATTAGCCGCCATGAGCAAAGGCGAGCACACCCGGGCCGCGATCCTCGATGTCGCCCTCGCGCAGGCGAGCGAGGCGGGATTCGAATCGCTGACCATCGGCTCGCTCGCCGAGCGCGCCGGCCTGTCCAAGAGCGGCCTGTTCGCGCATTTCGGCTCGCGCGAGGAGCTGCAGGTAGCCGCCATCGAAGCCGCCGCCGCCCGCTTCACCGAAACGGTGTTCCTGCCGGCGTTGAAGGCGCGCCGCGGGCTGCCCCGCCTGCGCGCCCTGTTCGATCTCTGGCTTGGCTGGACCACGCGCAGCGGGCTCGCGCACGGCTGCCCGATGCAGGCCGCCGCCGTCGAGTTCGACGACCGGCCGGGCCCGGTGCGCGACGCGGTCGTCGAGCACTACGCGCGGCTGGAGCGGGAGCTGGCCCGCGCCATCGGGCTTGCGATCGGCGAGGGGCACCTGCGCCGCGATCTGGACGCCGGCCAGCTCGTCTTCGACCTGATGGGCATCATTTTTTCGTACCACCACGGCGCGCGCCTGTTCGATGCGCGCACCGCCGATTCGCGCGCGCGCGTCGCCTTCGAGCGATTGATTGCGTCCGCCTTGCCGTAACGCCCGACTTCCCAGGAGGTGAAATCATGAACGCCACCCTTGTTGCATCTACGAATAGCACGATCGTTCGTGCTAAGAACTCCGTTTGGTCGCCGGTCCGGACCTACTTCGCCATCGTCTCGCGGCTCGTGCCGGATCTGGCCCGGCGGCAGGCCGAGCGCCTGTTCACGATGCCGCCGCGCTACGCCGGCCGCGCTCAGCTTGCCATCGATGCGCGGCGCGAAACGGTTGTCGCCGGCAAGCACACGCTCGCCGTCTGGCAGGCCGGGCCTGCCGGCGCCCCCGGTGTCCTGCTGGTCCACGGCTGGGGCGGACGCGGCGTGCAGCTTGCAAGCTTCGCGCCGCCGCTCGTTGCCAGTGGCTGCCGCGTCGTGTGGTTCGACCAGCCCGGCCACGGCGAGAGCGGTCGCAGCCATGTCGGCCTGCCCGACTTCGCGCGCGCGCTGGAAGCGCTCGCGGCCACGCACGGACCGTTCGAGGTTGCGATCGGGCACTCGCTGGGCGCGGCGGCGATCGGCCTTGCGATGCGGGGCGGGCTGCGCTTCGGGCGCGCCGTCTTCGTGAGCCCGCCCGCGTCCATCGGCGAGCATACGCGCAAGTTCGCGCGGCTCCTCGGCATCACGCCGGCGATTCGCGACGCGATGCGCCAGCGCCTGGAGCATCGCTACGGCATCCGCTTCGCCGAGATCGACCGCATCGACGAGCTCAATGAGCTGCGGCTGCCGGTGTTGTTCGTGCACGACGACGGCGACATCGACGTGCCGTTCGAGAACACGCTGCGCCTGTCGGCGCGCATGCCTGGCGCGCGGCTGATCAAGACCTACGGCCTCGGTCACCATCGGTTGCTGCGCGATCACGCCGTCGTTCGCGCGATCGTCGACTTCGCGCGCGGCGACGACGAGGACTTGCCCACTGAACTCCCGGTCCTGCCGAGGCCGGCGCCGATGTATTGAGCGATCCGCGTCATCCTGCGTGCCCGGGATTTGACGTAGGTCATGAACGAGGCTAAAGTGACACATATGGAAAAGACGCAAGTCTATTTGCGCAAGGAAGAACTCGACGCGCTGC
>JADLEZ010000355.1 GCA_020845855.1 Burkholderiales bacterium | reverse complement strand
CGCTGGCTGCCCGGCGCTCACGCGCAGACGATCTGGCCGTTTTTGCTGAAGCGGCCCGACGTGGCGTACCGCCGCGAGCGCGTCGAAACCGCCGACGGCGATTTCTGGGACTTCGACTGGCTCGCGAATCCCGCCCGTGCCGGCGCGCCGCTGGTCGTGCTGTTCCACGGGCTGGAGGGTGGCGCGCAATCGCACTACGCGCTGCAGCTCATGCAGCACGTCGCCGCGCAGGGCTGGCGCGGCTTGGTTCCGCACTTTCGCGGCTGCAGCGGCGAAGCCAACCGCAAGCCGCGCGCCTATCATTCCGGCGACTACGAGGAAGTCGGCGCGATCCTCGCGGCGATCCGCGAGCGCGCGGGCGTGCCTACGCCGCTGGCAGTGGTGGGCGTGTCCCTCGGCGGCAGCGCGTTCTTGAACTGGCTGGGCCGCGAAGGCGACGCCGCCCGCCGCACCCTGCGTGCGGCAGCCACGGTCTCGGTGCCGCTCGACCTCATGGCCGCCGGCATCGCGATCGGGCAAGGGCTCAACCGCATCTACACCCGGCACTTCCTGGCGACGTTGAAGCCCAAGGCGCTGGCGATCGCGCAGCGGTTCCCGGGCCTGCTCGATCCCGCGCGGGTCGCGCGCGCGCGCAGCATGTGGGATTTCGACGACGCGGTGACCGCACCCATGCACGGCTTCGCGGGTGCCGACGATTACTGGACGCGCGCGTCGTCCAAGTCGTGGCTCGCGAGCGTCGCACTGCCCACGCTCGTGCTCAATGCACGCAACGACCCGTTCGTCCCCGCGGCCTCGCTGCCCGGCCCGGGTGACGTGTCGCGCGCGGTGACGCTCGAGCAGCCCGCCGAAGGCGGCCACGCCGGATTCCTGACCGGTCCGGCGCCGGGCCGCCTCGATTGGCTGCCGCGGCGCCTGCTCGCATTCTTTCGTGAGAAACTACAGTGACAGCGCCGCAGGGTCGCGTCGAGGCGCTCGCCATACCGATGAAAGGAGCTTAGTGGGGATGAACCTGCCGCGCGAAATCTTCAAGGCCTACGACATCCGCGGCATCGTCGGCAAGACGCTGACGCCGGAGGTGGTGCACGCGGTGGGGCGCGCACTCGGCACGCGCGCGCTCGAGCGCGGCCGCGACACCTTCGCCATCGGCCGCGATGGACGCCTGTCGGGCCCCGAGCTGCTGGCCGCGCTGGCCGACGGCCTGCGCGCGGCGGGCGCCAACGTGACCGACCTCGGCATGGTCGCCACTCCCATGACGTACTTCGCCGCCAAGCATCTTGGCACCGGATGCAGCGTCATGGTGACCGGCAGCCACAACCCGCCCGACTACAACGGGCTCAAGATGGTGGTCGACGACACCACCCTTTCGGGCGACGACATCCAGGACCTGCGCAGCGCGATCGAGGCCGGTCGCCTGCTCACCGGCAGCGGGACCTATTCGCAACAGGACATCGGATCCGCCTACATCCAGCGCATCATCGGCGACGTGAAGCTCTCGCGCACGCTGCGCATCGCCGTCGACTGCGGCAACGGCGTTGCCGGCGCCTACGCCCCCACGCTGTATCGCAAGATGGGCTGCAACGTGGTCGAGCTCTTTTGCGACGTCGACGGCACGTTCCCCAACCACCACCCCGACCCGTCGCAGCCGAAGAACCTGATCGACCTCGTACAGCGGCTCACCCGCGGCGACTGCGAGTTGGGCCTCGCGTTCGACGGCGACGGCGACCGCCTCGGCGTGGTCACGCGCGCCGGCCACGTGATCTATCCCGACCGCCAGCTCATGCTGTTCGCGGCGGACCTGCTATCGCGCCAGCCGGGCGCAACGATCATCTACGACGTGAAGTCGACGCGGAACCTAAAGCCGTGGATCGCCCGCCACGGCGGCAAGCCGCTGCTGTGGAAGACCGGCCACTCGCTCATCAAGAACAAGATGAAGGAGACGCAGGCCGCACTCGCCGGCGAGATGAGCGGCCACACGTTCTTCGGCGAGCGCTGGTACGGCTTCGACGACGGACTGTACGCCGGCGCGCGCCTGCTCGAGATCCTGTCGCGCGACAAGGACCCGTCGGCGGTACTGGAAGCGCTGCCCGATGCGGTGTCCACCCCCGAGCTCAACATCCAGTGCGCGGAGGGCGAGCCGCACGCGCTGGTGCAGAAGATCGCGCAGACCGAGACGTTCCCCGGCGCCACCGAAGTGATCCGCATCGACGGCTTGCGGGTGGAGTACCCCGACGGCTTCGGCCTCGCCCGCGCGTCGAACACGACACCCGTCGTGGTGCTGCGCTTCGAGGCCAACGACGCGGTCGCGCTGGCGCGCATCCAGAACGAGTTCCGCAAGGTGCTCGCGCGCGCCAAGCCCGGCGTCCCGCTCCCTTTCTGATGAAACCCGCTTCGCGATGCACCCCTCACCCGCTCGCCGCTGCGCGCCTCGCTCCCTCTCCCCGCGCGCGGGGAGAGGGTTGGGGTGAGGGGGCCCGCCGTCGCGCAGCGACCGCGGACACGTAACTTGCGGACGTGCTTACGTTAGCCGACATCGTTGCCGCGCGCGACCGCATCGCCGGCGGCATATACGAGTCGCCGTGCGTGGAGTCGATCCCGCTGTCGCAGCTCACCGGCGCGCGCATCTACTGCAAGCTCGACTACCTGCAGCGGACCGGCAGCTTCAAGGAGCGCGGCGCGCGTAACGCCCTCCTGCTTTTGACCGAGGAGCAGCGCCGGTGTGGCGTGATCGCGGCGTCCGCCGGCAACCACGCGCAAGGCATCGCATACCACGCGAGCCTCCTCGGCATCCCGGTCACCGTGGTGATGCCCAGGTTCGCGGCGCTGATCAAGGTCACCAACTGCCGCCAGTTCGGGGCGAACGTGATCCTGCACGGCGCGGACCTGACCGACGCGCGCGTGCACGCCGAGGAACTCGCGCAACGCGACGGCCTCACGTTCATCCATCCGTTCGACAACGACAACGTGATGGCCGGCCAGGGCACGATGGGCCTCGAGATCATGGACCAGGCGCCAGACCTCGACGCGGTGGTGGTGCCGGTGGGCGGCGGCGGCCTGCTCGCCGGGGTGGGCACCGTGATCAAGACCATGAAGCCCACCGCGCGAGTGATCGGCGTCGAGCCGGTGCACGCGGCATGCTTCACCGCCGCGCGCGCGGCCGCGAAGCCGGTGAGCGTGCCGCTGTCGCCCACCCTCGCCGACGGCCTCGCGGTCGCGCAACTCGGCGCGCGCCCCTTCGAGGCGCTCGCGACGGTCGTCGACGACGTGGTCACGGTGGACGAGGCCGCGATCGCGCTTGCGATCCTGCGCCTGATCGAGCTCGAGAAGAGCGTGGTCGAAGGCGCGGGCGCGGCGCCGCTGGCCGCGTTCCTGGCCGGCAAACTCGACTCGCTTGCAGGCAAGCGCGTGGTGCTCGCGCTGTGCGGCGGCAACATCGACCTGACGATGCTCGACCGCGTGATCGAAGTCGGCCTCGTCGCCGACGGCCGGCTCACCCGCTTCGCCGTGTCGATCGCGGATCGCCCGGGCGGGCTCGCGCGCCTCACGGAAGTGATCGCGGCGACCGGCGCGTCGGTCAAGGAGATCGTGCACGACCGCGCGTTCGCGGGGCCGGACCTGTCCGCGGTGCGCGTGATCTGCGTGGTCGAGACCACCGGTCACGAGCACGTGCGCGAGCTGCACGCCGCGCTCGCGCATGCGGGGATGGGGGTGGTCGGGTAGCCGTGCAGCCGCAAACGCCACCGATCAACCCCTATGGCGCGCCGCAGGCGCCGGTCGGCGACCATGCCGGGGACCAGAGCATCCGCGAGCAGGCGCGCCACGTTTCCGCGGGCCACGCGCTGCGCTGGTACCGGGAGGCGTGGCGGCTGTTCAAGGTGTCCCCGGGCGCGTGGATCGGGCTGTGGGTCGTGCTGGCGTTGCTGACGATCACGCTCAGCATGGCCCCGATCCTGGGCGGTATCGCCGTGGGGCTGCTGACACCGGTCTTCATCGGCGGCGCCATGATCGCCGCGCGCCGGGCCGATCGCGAAGGCCGCGTGCGCATCGGCGACCTCTTCGCGGGTTTCGGCAACCGCACCGGTCCGTTGCTGCTGATCGGTCTTTTGCAGATGCTGCTGTCGTTCGCCCTTGGCATGGTGGTCGCGCTGGTCGCGCTGGCCGCGGTCGCAGCCGTCGGCGTCAGCGTGGCGGAACTGGCGCCGGAGCACCTCCTGGGCTCCGCCGTGCTCGGCATGGTCCTCGCCGCAGCCGGCATGGCGGCAGTGGTCTTCATCCCCGTGACCTACGCCGTGTGGATCGCATCCTGTCTCGCCGCGTTGCATGAAATGGGGGCGGGCGAAGCGCTGGGCCGCGCCTTCGGTGCGGTGTTCCGCAACATTCTCGGCGTGTTCCTCGTCGCCCTGGTAACGCTGCTACTCGCCATCGTCGCGTCGATCCCCGCGCTGCTGGGTTGGTTGGTGCTGGGTCCGCTGATCCTGTGCGCGCTGTATGCGCAGTACCGCGATCTGTTCGCGGCGGAGGGGGAGACTGCGCGCGCATGAGCGCGAAGGGCCCTAGCGAGCAAGGCGGCCGAGACCGCAGGTCGAGGCAAGGCCCGAAGGGCGCGTCGCCGCGCGAGCGTACTTGGCCGACACGCCGTGGCTGGCATGACGCAGGCAGGCCAAGGAGGCCAAGCCCCAAGGGCGAATTGCCCCGAAGCGCGACAGCGCGAAGGGTAGTCCAGTGAGCGCCGCCGGGCCGCCCCAAGGCGCTCGCCCCCTGGGGGGAGGCGGCGCGGAAGCGCCGCTTCGGGGGGATCATACAAGCGTCGACGCGCTTACCGGGCGCCTCGACACGATGCGCACGGTCGACACACCCGAAGGCTGTCAGCTCGACCTGCGTGTGGCGGGCCTCGTCGCCCGCGCGCGCGCCTGGCTCGCGGACTTCGCCATCCGAGCGCTCGTCTACCTCGTCGCGGTCCAGGTCCTGGCCCTGTTCGACCGAATCGGCTTCGGGCTCCTGCTGCTGCTCGCGTTCACCCTCGAGTGGCTGTACCCGGTGTACTTCGAGGCGGCGTGGCATGGCGCCACGCCGGGCAAGCGCGCCTGCCGGCTCGCGGTGCTGCGCGACGACGGCAGTCCGATCGGCTGGGGCGAGGCGATGATCCGCAACACGCTGCGCGTCGTCGACTTCCTGCCGTTCTTCTATGTCGCCGGCACGATCTCGGTGTTCCTCACGCGCGACTTCAAGCGCCTGGGCGACCTCGCCGCCGGCACGGTCGTCGTGTACACCGACCTCCTCCCGCCGATCCCGGCGCTGCCGGCGGAAGGCGAGAGCGACCCGCCGCCCGTGCCGCTGGCCACGAACGAGCAGCGCGCCGTTATCGGCTTCACGCTGCGCGAGCCGCTGCTGACGCGCGAACGGGCATCCGAGCTTGCCGCGTACGCCGTACCGCTTACCGCCGGGCTGGCGGCCGACGCCGCGCGAGCGCGGCTGGTCGCGATCGGCCGCTTCCTGCTGGGCCGCCGATGAAGGAGACGCAGTTCACCGCATCCCGCGAGCGCGAGTGGGCACGCTGGGACGACTGGCTCGGGCAGTCGCGCGGCAAGGGACCGCTCCCCTTCCCGCCGCGGGAAATCGCACATCGCTTCCGCGAGCTGTGCCGCGACCTGTCGCTCGCGCGCGACCGCAACTACTCGACCCCGCTGGTCGATCGCCTGCAACAGTGCGTGCTGCGGGTGCAGCAGCGCATCTACGGCGCCCAGCCGCGCCGGCGCCCGGTCATGCTGCGCTTCTTTCTGGCGGACTTTCCGGCGCTGGTACGGCGCGAGTGGGGCTTCGTCGTGACCGCGGCGATCCTTTTGCTCGTGCCCATCGGGCTTTACGTGTGGGCGGCGCAGCAGTGGCCGGAAAGCGTCTACCTCGTGCTGTCCGGCGAAAGCGCGGCGCAGATGGAGACCATGTACGGGCCCGACAACCCGGTACCCGGACGCGAGCGTGACGCGAGCAGCGACTTCACGATGCTCGCCTACTACATCTACAACAACGTGCGCATCGACTTCCAGGTCTTCGCGGGCGGCCTCCTGTTCGGCGTCGGGAGCATCTTCTTCCTGGTCTTCAACGGCCTGCACATCGGCGCCGTCGCGGGCCATCTCACGCGCCTGGGTTACGGCGACGCGTTCTGGGGCTTCGTCGCGGGCCACTCGAGCTTCGAGCTCCTCGGCGCCGTGCTCGCCGGCGCGGCCGGACTGCGCATCGGCCATGCGCTGGTGGCGCCCGGAACGCGTACGCGCGGCGACGCGTTGCGCGCAGCGGCGCGGGTGGCCGTGCATCTGCTTTATGGCGCGGCGGCGATGACCGCGTGCGCCGCGCTGGTCGAGGCGTTCTGGTCGCCGCAACGCGCGTTGCCGAGCACGCTCAAGTATGGCGTCGGCATCGCGCTGTGGGCAGCCTGGATCCTGTACTTCGCCTTCGCCGGCGCCGGATCGCGCGGCGAGCGGGTGCGCGATGCACCTTGACCGCTTCGCCGTCGAGCTCCGGCCGCGCAACGGCTTCGAATCGCTCGACCTCGGTTTCGCCATGTTCCGCGCGTGGCGCGGCGCGCTGCTGCGCGCGTGGCTCGTGACCTACGCGCCGGTGGCGCTCGTGACCTGCGTCGCGCTGTGGCGGTACCCGTCGGCCGCGTTCCTGGTCGTATGGTGGCTGAAGCCGTTGTACGACCGGGTATTGCTGCACGTCTATTCGCAGGCGATGTTCGGAGTGCTGCCGGGCACGCGCGATGTCCTGCGCGCGCTGCCGCAACTCCTGTTGCGCACGCGGCTCGTGGCCGGACTCACCACGTTCCGCTTCAGCATGGCGCGATCGCTGTTCCTTGCGGTCTGGCAGCTCGAAGGGCAGCGCGGCGCCGCGGCGCGCGCGCGCCGCCGGGTGCTCCGCGCGCGCACCTACGGCCACGCGGTGTGGCTCACGTTCGTCTGCGCGAATGTCGCGTCGCTCTGGATCCTGGGCGGCCTCGCCATCGCGCAGTTGCTCACCCCCGAGGACGCCGGGCAGTGGTTCTCGCTCGCCAACCTCGTCTACGCCGACTCGGACACGCTCCCGCTGTACCACGCCATGAACGTCCTCGCGTTCGTCGCCGACACGGTGATCGAGCCCTACTACGTCGGCGCCGGGTTCAGCCTCTACCTCAACCGGCGCAGCGAGCTCGAGGGCTGGGATCTCGAAGTCGAGTTCCGGCGTATGAGCGAGCGCCACGCCGGCGCGCGCGCGCGCCTTGCGCCGATAGCCCTCGCCGCCGTGGTCCTCGGGTTTGCCTTGCCGCATACCGAGGCCCACGCCGCTGCCGCCGATCCCGCGGCGCCGATCCGCATCGAGACCACGCCGTTGCCGCCGGGCGCGGTCAAGCGCGAGGTCAAAGCGGT
>JADLEZ010000354.1 GCA_020845855.1 Burkholderiales bacterium | reverse complement strand
CGCGCAAGGTCGGCGTCGCCGCCCTTGCCGCGCATCCCGAGCGTATCGACGTACGCAGCCCGGCAGAGTTCGCGATCGACCACATCCCGGGTGCCGTCAACCTGCCCGTGCTGGACGACGCGCAGCGCGCGGAAGTGGGTACCCTGCACGCGCAGGTTTCGCAGGTCGCCGCCAAGCGCCACGGCGCGGCGCTAGTGGCGCGCAACATCGCGCGCATCCTCGAGACGCATTGCCGCGACCAGCCGCGCGAGTGGGCGCCGCTCGTGTATTGCTGGCGCGGCGGCAAGCGCAGCGGGGCGCTCGCGCACGTGCTGAAGGAAGTCGGTTGGCGCGCGGTGCAGCTTGAAGGCGGCTACCAGGCGTATCGCCGGCACGTGGTCGCGCGCCTCGCCGAGCTGCCGCCGACGTTCCGCTTTATCGTGGTCTGCGGCCTCACCGGCTCCGGCAAGAGCCGCTTTCTGGAGGCACTCGATGAAGTGGGCATGCAGGTGCTCGATCTCGAGCGCTTCGCACGGCATCGCGGGTCGCTCCTCGGCGACTGGCCCGACGATCCGCAACCGTCGCAGAAGTGGTTCGACAGCCAGGTGCTCGCGGCACTGCAGGCGTTCGACCCCGCGCGCCCCGTGTTCGTCGAGTCGGAAAGCCGCAAGATCGGGACCGTGCAATTGGGTGACGCGCTCCTCGGCGCGATGCGCGCCGCGCAATGCGTGCGCCTGGACACGCCGCTGCCGCTGCGCGTCGCGCTTCTGAAGGGTGACTACGCGCATTTTCTGAGCGACCCGGACGCGCTCGCGGACAAGCTTTCGCGGCTCGACGTCCTGCACGGCCGCAAGACGGTCGAGCGCTGGAGCGCGGCCGCGCGCGCCGGCGAGTTCGACACGCTCATCCACGACCTTCTCGTCCGCCACTACGACCCGGCTTACTCGCGCTCGCTCGAAGCGAACTTCCCGCGCAGCGCGCAGGCGTTGCGCGCGGTGCCGGCGGGAATCTCGCCGGATGCGCTGCGCTCGCTCGCGCGCGACGTGGCGGCCGAGATCGAGCGCACGTCATTGGAGTCCGTGACATGAAATCGTTCGCGTTTCGCATCGTCAACGTGTTCGCGGAAAGCCCGCTCGCCGGCAATCCGCTGTGCGTCTTCGAAGATGGAAGCGACCTCGACGACGCGACCATGCAGGCGCTCGCGCTGCAGTTCAACCTGTCGGAGACCACGTTCGTGCTGCCGTCGGCGGTCGCCACCGCGCGCGTGCGCATCTTCACGCCGACGTTCGAGATGCCGTTCGCCGGGCATCCGACCCTCGGCACCGCGCACGTGGTGCGCGCGCTCAACGAGGCGCTCGATCAGGAACGAACCCCGAAGCGCGTTAGCGCGGAGGGCAGTACCGTAACGCTGGAGATGAAAGCCGGCGTGATCCCGGTAACCGCCGCGCAGAACGTGTGGACGCTCTCGGCCAACGCGCCGAAGCACCGTGCCCCCGACGCGAGCAACGCCGAGCTCGCCGCGATGCTCGGACTCGCCCCTTCGGACCTCCTCGCGCCGCCGCTGTGGGTGGACACGGGTTCCGAGCAACTCGTCATTCCCGCCGCGTCGTTCGACGCCGTGCGCCGCGCGGCGCCCAAAGCGGAACTGCTGGCGCAACACGCGAGCAACGGGCCGCGCACGCTTGCGTACGTGTTCGCGCGCGAAGGCGACCGGGTCCTCGCGCGGTTCTTCTTCGGGAAGCACGGGGCCGTGGTCGAGGATCCCGGCACCGGATCGGCGTGCGCCAACCTGGGCGGTTGGCTCATCGCCACGGCGGCGACACTGCCGCAGCATCTCGCGGTCGACCAGGGCGAAGCGGTGGGCCGCCCGTGCCGGCTCGGCCTCGAAGTGACCGCCGGCCGGCAGATCAAGGTTTCCGGCCGCGTGATCGAGATCGGGCGCGGCACGATCGCGCTGTAACAGCCCGTTACAGCTTGCTACAGGCGCGTCGTCAACAGGCGCGCAAACTGCCGCGTTACAAGCCAGTACCACGCCCAAGACCCGCCATGCCGACTCGACTCGCCCTGCTTGCCGCCCTCGCGCTCGCGGCAACCACCCCGCTCGCCGCCCCGGGGCCGATGGGCTACGACGACGCCCGTCATCTGCTTGCGCGCACCGGCTTCGGGCCTACCGATGCCGAGGTCAGGCGCTACGCCGCGCTGACCCGCGAGCAAGGGGTCGACCTCATCCTGCGCGACGTGCGCAGCGAGGCCGTTACCCCACCGCCCGCGTTCGCGACCGAAGACGGCCCGCTGCGCGCCCCGAATGCGCAGGACGCTACGGTCGAGGAACGGCGCGCGTTCCGGCAACAGAACATCCGCCAGGGGCTCGAGCTACGCGCATGGTGGGTGCAGGAAATGCTCGCGACACCGTCCCCGCTCACCGAGCGCATGACGCTGTTCTGGCACAACCACTTCGTGTCGAGCCAGCAGAAGGTGCGCTTCGCGCGGCTCATGTACGCGCAGAACGCGACGTTGCGCGCCCACGCGCTCGGCAGCTTCGCCGTCCTGCTGCATGCGGCGTCGAAAGAGCCGGCGATGCTGGTCTACCTCGATACCGCGCAGAGCCGCCGGCAGCAGCCGAACGAGAACTTCGCGCGCGAGGTGATGGAGCTCTTCACGCTGGGCGAGGGACACTACAGCGAGGCCGACGTCAAGGAAGCCGCGCGCGCCTTCACCGGCTGGAGCATCGACCGCGAGACCGGGCATTACCGCTTCCGGCCGTTCCTGCACGACCCCGGGATCAAGTCCGTGCTCGGCAGCACGGGCAAGCTCGACGGCGACGCGGTGCTCGACATCATTCTCGCCAAGCCGCAGACGTCGCAGTTCGTCACCGCGAAGCTGTGGCGCGAGTTCGTGTCGCCCACGCCCGATGCGGGCGAAGTCACGCGCATCGCGCAGGTCTTCCGCGGCCGCGGCTACGACATCAAGGCGGCGCTTCGCGCGCTCCTCATGAG
The DNA here is from genome assembly GCA_020845855.1 of Burkholderiales bacterium. Lineage (GTDB taxonomy): Bacteria > Pseudomonadota > Gammaproteobacteria > Burkholderiales > Casimicrobiaceae > VBCG01. The sequence continues at coordinate 1,101 of JADLEZ010000354.1, read as the reverse complement.
CGATGCGTTCTGGGCCGCCGACAATCGCGGCACGCTGGTGAAAAGTCCGGTCGAGCTCGTCGTCGGCACCGTGCGCCAGCTCGAAGTGACGCCCCCGGCCGCGATGCCGTTCGCGGTGGCCGCCGCGGGCATGGGGCAGAACCTCTTTTCGCCGCCGAACGTGAAGGGCTGGCCAGGAGGCGAGGCGTGGATCAACAGCGATACGCTCCTTGCGCGCAAGCAGTTCGTCGACCGGCTTGCACGCATGGACGGCGCGGCACCCGCCATGATGGCCGCGTTACCGGCCGAAGCGCCGCAAGCCGCGAACGACGCGGGCCAGGCGCGCGCACGGCGATTCATGCAGGCGATGGACCGGGGCCTGCGCAACTTGCAGTTCGATGCGCCGCTGTGGGTCGCGCGGCGTCCGGGCGCGACACCTACCGAGAAGATGCAGTCGGCGCAGGCGCTGCTCCTGCCGTTGGAACCGGTCACCGCCGAGGCGCCGCGCGCGGACAGCGACGTCGCCGAGTTCGTGCGTACGACGCTGCTCGACCCGGCGTACCAGTTGAAATAGCGAGAGCCCACCATGAATCGCCGTTCGTTCCTGCGCACCGCCGCCACCCTCGCGCTGCCGGTAGCCGTCTACGGTCCCGCCGCTGTCGCCGCGTCGTCCGGCAGCTACCGCAAGCTGCTCGTGCTGGTCGAGTTGAAGGGTGGCAACGACGGCCTCAACACGCTGGTGCCCTATACCGACGAGTCGTACTACGCGCTGCGCCCGAAGATCGCGATCGCACGCGACCAGGTCGTGCAACTGTCCGATCGCGTGGGCCTGCATCCGTCGCTCGCGCCGCTTGGCGCCTTGTGGAAGGACGGACGGCTCGCGGTACTCCAAGGTGTGGGCTACCCCGACCCCAACCTCTCGCACTTTCGCTCGATCGAGATCTGGGACACGGCGAGCAGCAGCGAAGTCTACCTGCAGGACGGCTGGCTCACGCGGGAGTTCGCCGATCAGCCGGTACCAGCCTCGTTTGCCGCCGAAGGCTTGATCATCGTCTCCAACGACCTTGGCCCGCTCGCCGGCGGCGTCAACCGCGCGATCGCGCTCGCGAACACAGAGCAATT
>JADLEZ010000353.1 GCA_020845855.1 Burkholderiales bacterium | reverse complement strand
CCGAATCCCGCCGCCACCACGACCCCGGTCAGCAGGAGCTGGGTCGACGACCACGTGCCGCGTCCGCGCGCGAGGCCGAAGACCAGCAGCGTGGACAGCGCCGCGCCGGCGAACGCCGCGGGGGTGACGAAAGCCGCGAACCCGAGCAGGAGTGCGAGCAGCGCGCCGCAGGCCGCGCCGCCGGACAGGCCGAGCACGTAGGGATCGGCGAGCGGGTTGCGCAGCATCACCTGCATCAGTGCGCCGGCGACGGCGAGCAGGCCGCCGACCGCGAACGCGGCGATCGCGCGCGGCAGGCGCAGGTCGCGCACGACCGCGGCTTCGGTGGACGCATCGTCGCCGGTGAGCGCGCGCAGGATAGCCGCGATGTCGACCGGCACGCTGCCGACCGCGAGCGCGACCGCGATCGTGACGACGCACGCGAGCGCGAGCGCCGCGATCACCGGCAGCGGAGGGAGGCGATGCATAGGAGAGCGGGGATTATAATTAACCGTGAAGCGCGCAGCGCGGAGGGTAGTCCATTGAACAAGGCGTTCACGCGCGAAACCGACGATGCCGACGACGACGCGCCCGAGGGCGCGCCGGTGCTGCCGGCCGGCACGCGCAACTACATGACGCCCGGCGGATTCGCGAAGCTCAAGGGGGAGCTCGACCATCTCGTGTCCGCCGAGCGGCCCGAGCTCGTGGCGACCATCGCGTGGGCGGCGGGCAACGGCGACCGCTCGGAGAACGGCGACTACATCTACGGCAAGAAGCGGCTGCGCGAGGTGGACCGGCGCATTCGCTTCCTGGTGCGCCGGCTCGATCGCGCCGAGGTCGTCGACCCCGCGGCGCGCACCGGCGGCGACGACGAGGATCGCGTGTACTTCGGCGCCACGGTCGAGGTCGTCAACTCGCGCGGCGAGCCGCGCACCGTCAGCATCGTCGGCGTGGACGAGATCGACACCGCGCGCGGCTACATAAGCTGGGTGTCGCCGATGGCGCGCGCGCTGATCAAGGCGCGCGAGGGCGACACGGTGACGCTGCAAACGCCGGCCGGCGCCGAGGAGCTCGAGATCGCTGCCGTACGCTACCTGCCGCTCCTGACGGGGCCGAGCGACGGACGTGGTTGACGCCGCCGCCGGGCACGGCCAATATGCTCGGTCCGCAAGCGCCATGGAATCCGACCTCGCCATCCTCGAGCAGAAGCTCGCCACGCTCATCGCGCACACCCGCGCGCTGCGCGCCGCGAACGAAGCGCTGCGCCGGGAGCTCGCCGCCGCGCTGGAGCGCAATCGCGAGATGAACATCAAGGTGCAGCAGGCGGGAGCGCGGTTGGACGCGCTCATCGCGCGGATGCCGAATGAGTGAGGCGCGCGAGACCGGAGGTCGAGCGAAGGCCCGAAGGGCGCGTCGCCGAACGATTGAGCCGGCCGACTCGATGAACCCGCGAACGGCACGAGAGGCCAGCGAGGCCGGGTCGGAATGAGCGCGAAGCCCGGCGGCTCGCCCGAGCGCACCGTGACGCTCGATATCCACCTGCTCGGCCGCGACTACAAGGTCGCGTGCAAGGAGCACGAGCGCGAGGAGCTCATGCAAGCGGTAACCTTCCTCGACCAGCGCATGCGCGAAATCAGGAGCGGTGGCAAGACCGCGGGCGTGGATCGCATCGCGGTGATGGCGGCGCTCAACATCGCCAACGACCTGTTGCGCGAGCGTCGCGCGCCCGCCGCCGCCGGCGCGAGCGTTGACGGCGATGCGGCGCGGCGTAGAATCCAGTCGATGCACGCGGCGATCGATCAGGCGCTCGCGGGGCAGGATAAGCTGTTCTGAGGTTACCGTTTTGAAAGTCGAGGCGCAGCCGGACTTTCAAGGTTCCATGTTCCCTGGGGTGTTCGAGTCGGCCATATACTCTTTGAACCAATGCTCTCGTAGCGAGGTTGCCAAGCCCTTTTGCGAGCCGGTGTGCGCCCCCATGCGGAAGCGCCTGATGGCTCCGGCAGGCGACCATTCTTGAACCCAGGTTCAAGATGACGGCGGGCACGGCACATCCGGGGAACACCTTTTACGCCGATCGGCGTCCGCGCCGGGGTTTAGGAACGCCGCGGCGCGGCAACGCCGTCGCGTCGTGACCGGCAGTCGGGCCGAATCGCCCGCTGCCGGGACTTGGTACGCTTATTGCGCCACCCGAAGTCTCTCCACGGGCGCGTCCCGCGGAGATCACATGGGGAATGGCGATGAACGCAAAGCCGCTCGTCCTGGCCGGTATCCTGGTGCTCGGTACTGCCGCGCTCGCTCCTTGGGCCGTGGGTCACTACGTCGAGCGCGAGATCCGGGCGGGCATCGATCGGTTCAACCGGGGCCAGAACGCGGCCAGTGTCGTGGTCGACAGCTACCACCGTTCCTGGCTTCGCTCCGAGCTCGTGACCCGCGTCACGCTGAAGGACGACGATGCCGACCTCGTGCGCGTGACGACGCGCATGAAGCACGCGCCGTACGCCGGCCTCGATTTCGTCGCGGGCGAGAGCCAGGTCCACCTGCCCGAAGCGAGTGCGGCGACCGAGCAGTACTACTTCGGCGGCCAGGCGCCGGTTAGCGTGGCGTTCAGCGTCAGTCCCGGGGGCGCCGTATACGGAGCCATGCAATCGCCCGCCGTCGACAAGCCGATCGTCAAGGCGCCGAAGTCGCGGATCGAGCTCGCCGCGTCGCGCGGCAGCTTTGCGATGAACTCCGACGGTGTGTACAGGTTCGAATGGTCGATGTCGAAGATCGCCTTCACCGCGCCGCAGATGGCGATCGCGCTCGACGGGATCGCGCTGTCCGCGTTCGGTGGCCTTGCCGCCGACGATTTCGCCGTGCCGTCGGGCTTCGACGCGTCGGTGCAGTTGTACAAGGCGAGCACGGCGGGACATGCATCTGCGCTGTCCAAGGTGAGCCTCTCGTCGTCGCTCACGCCGAAGGGCGACACGATCCGCATTGCGCTAGGGCTCCGGGCCGGGCCAGGTAGCCTCGTCGCCGCCGGCGGCACGCAAGCGTGGGACTCCTTCGAGTTCCGCTGCAGCCTCTCCGATATCCCCAAGGCCGCGGCGGCGAAGTACTCGGCCGACATGAACAGCATCTTCGACACCGGGGCGACGCAGGCGCAGCGGACGCTGCTTGCGATGGGCGCGCTGTCGGAGTTCACGGCCGCGCTCGCGTCAGCCGAGCCGACCTTTGCCGTGGACAAGCTCGAATTGCAGGCGCCCGGCGGCAATGTCGCCGCCACGCTGCGCCTTCGGCTCGACAAGTCGCGCTGGCTGTCGCAGACCGCGGGTTGGGGCCTGACCAACGCGCTCATGCTCGACGGCAAGGTTTCGGTGTCGCGCGCGCTCGCGCTAGAGTTGGCCGGTGCGGGAATGCGCGACCAGGCGCTGGCCGCGCTGAAGGCGGAAGATCGCGAGCCGTCGCCCGAGAACGTGAAGAGCGCGTCCCGCCGTGTCGCGGAAGCCTCGCTCGCGCAGCTCGCGTCCCTCGGCCTCGTCAAGGACGGCGAGACGCTCGACTTCGAGCTCGTCGCGCGCAACGGCGCCTTTACCGTCAATGGCGTGTCGGCGAACCGGATCGCGCTGCGCTAGGGCTAGACGATATGAGCAGGCTGTTGAAGTTCGCGTGAACAGACGCAAAACGGTGTCAGATTCCTCGCTGCGCTCGGAATGACACAGTCTCAACGAACTGCCACCTATTCTTTCTAGGACCCTCGCGCGGGCCGCTGTTGCGGCTGTAGTACCATGCGCCGATGCGTTACTGGCTCATGAAATCGGAGCCGGACGAGTTTTCCATCGACGACCTCGTCCGCGCGCGCGGCCAGACCACGTCCTGGTTCGGCGTGCGCAACTACCAGGCGCGCAACTACATGCGCGACATGAAGGTCGGCGAGCGGGCGCTCTTCTATCACTCGAGCTGCCCCGAGCCCGGCATCGCGGGTATCGTCGAGATCGCGAAGCTCGCGCATCCCGACGTTACGCAGTTCGATCCGAAGAGCCCGTACTACGACGCGAAGTCCCCACGCGACAACCCACGCTGGTGGAATGTCGACGTGCGGCTCGTCGAGAAGACCCGGCTCGTGCCGCTCGCGGCGATGCGCGAGGACCCCGCGCTCGCCACCATGGTCACCCTGCGCCGCGGCAACCGGCTGTCGATCACGCCGGTCACCCCCGAGGAGTGGAAAGCCGCCCTGAAGCACACGCGATGAACTTCGCGCTGGTGCCCGTATTCCTGGTACTCGGTGCGTTCATCGGCTTTCTAGCCGGCCTCCTCGGCATCGGCGGCGGCTTTACGATGGTGCCGGTGCTGCTCGAGATCTTCACGCGCGAGGGCTTCCCCACCGAGCACCTGGTGCCGATGGCGATCGGCACGTCGGCGGCGACCATCGTGTTCACCGGCGTGTCGTCGGCGCGCGCGCATCACGCAAAGGACGCGGTGAACTGGGCAATCGTGCTCGCGATGGCGCCGGGAATCCTCGTGGGCTCGCTGATCGGCCCGCAAATCGCGAGCGCGCTGCCTGCCGCGTTGATGGCCGCGCTGTTCGGCGCGTTCATCTGGTTCGGCGCGTACCGCATGCTGCGCAACCGGCCACCGGTCGCGTCGCGCCAGTTGCCGGGGCGCATCGGCATGGCGGCGGCGGGTGCGGGGATCGGCATGATCGCAGGCATGGTGGGCACCGGCGGGGCGTTCATCGCGGTCCCGTTCATGACCCGCTGCAACGTGAAGCTGCATACCGCGGTCGGCACCTCCGCGGCGATGAGCATCCCGGTGGCGATCTTTTCCGGGGTCGGCTTCGTCATTGCCGGCTGGAACAAGGCGGGCTTGCCGCCGTATGCGTTGGGCTACGTCTACCTGCCGGCGCTGGTCGCGATCGTGATCACGAGCACGCTGCTGGCACCCGTGGGCGCGCGCATGGCGCACGAGTGGCCGGTCAATCGGCTGCGCTACGCGTTCGCGGCGATGCTGTTCTGCCTCGGCGCGTACATGTGGTGGAAGGCGTTTCGGCTTTGCGGCTGACGGCGGCTAGTCAATTTATCAATACAAACATTGATTTACTTTTGAGTCCACCACGATCATTACGGCCAGACGCAGGCTACGTCGCCTGCGCGACTTCCTGGTAGCCGAACTCCGCCGGCACTTCGCCGCCGGCGGTGAGGCGCACCGCGCAGAACTTGAACTCGGGGATCTTCCCGAACGGGTCGAGCGCCGGGTTGGTCAGCTTGTTGGCCGCCGCCTCGTAGTAGCAGAACGGAATGAACAACGTTCCGCGCGGCGTGCCCGCATCGGCGCGGGCAAGCAGCGTCACCTTGCCGCGGCGCGACTCGACGGTGACCGCGCCGCCGGGCGCGGCGCCGATCTGCGCGAGGTCGTCGGGATGGAACAGGCCTACCGGTCCGGGCTCGATCGCGTCGAGCACCTGCGTGCGCCGCGTCATGCTGCCGGTGTGCCAGTGCTCGAGCTGGCGACCGGTGATCAGCACGAACGGGTACTCGTGGTCCGGCTGCTCGGCAGCGGGAATGGGAATCGCGGGCACGAGCTTCGCGCGTCCGCTCGCGGTGGGAAAGCGGTCGGTGAAGACCACGGGCTCGCCCGGGTCGCCCTCGTGCTCGCACGGGTCGGTCACCGCGCCTTCGCGCTCCAGCCGCTCCCAGGTGATGCCGGCGATCGACGGCATCGCGAGCCGCATCTCGGCGAACACGTCGCGCGGGTGCGTGTAGGTCCAGGGCAGGCCGAGCCGCCGCCCCATGTCGATGATGATGTCCAGGTCCTTGCGGGCCTCGCCGGGCGGTGTCAGCGCCTCGCGCCCGAGCTGCACGGTGCGGTCGGTGTTGGTGAACGTGCCCGTCTTTTCCGGGAACGCGGACGCAGGCAGCACGACGTCGGCTAAGTACGCGGTTTCGGTGAGGAAGATGTCCTGCACCACCAGCATGTCGAGCTCGGCGAGCGCAGCTCTCGCGTGGTTGACGTCGGGATCGGACAGCGCCGGGTTCTCGCCCATGACGTACATGCCGCGGATCTCGCCCGCGTGCACGGCGTTCATGATCTCGACGACGGTCAGGCCCGGCTCGGGATCGAGGGTCTTGCCCCACAACGCCTCGAACCTCCCATGCGCGGCGGCGTCGTCGACCCGCTGGTAGTCGGGGAACACCATCGGGATCAAGCCCGCGTCGGAGGCTCCTTGCACGTTGTTCTGGCCGCGCAGCGGATGCAGCCCGGTGCCGGGGCGCCCGATCTGTCCGGTGAGCATGGCGAGCGCGATCAAGCAGCGCGCGTTGTCGGTGCCGTGCACGTGCTGCGAGACGCCCATGCCCCACAGGATCATGGCGCCCTTGGCGGTGGCGAACAGGCGCGCGACGGTACGGATCGTCTGCGCCGGGATCCCGCAGACCGGGGCCATCGCCTCCGGGCTGAACGCGGCGACGTTGCGCTTCACTTCCTCGAAACCGCTGGTGCGGCTTTGGACGAAGGACTCGGCGACCAGGCCCTCCTCCACGATGGTGTGCATCATCGCGTTCAGGAGCGCGACATCCGTGGCGGGCTTGAACTGCAGGTAGTGGGCCGCGTGGCGCGCGAGCTCCGAGCGGCGCGGGTCGGCGAGGATCAGCTTGGTGCCGTTCTTCACCGCGTTCTTCAACCAGGTCGCGGCAACCGGATGGTTGACGATGGGGTTGGCGCCGATCAGGAGCACCACGTCGGCTTTCAGCACGTCCATGACCGGGTTGCTCACCGCACCCGAGCCGATGCCTTCCAGCAGCGCCGCCACACTCGACGCGTGGCACAGCCGCGTGCAGTGGTCGACGTTGTTGGAGCCGAAGCCGGTGCGCACGAGCTTTTGGAAGAGGTACGCCTCCTCGTTGCTGCCCTTGGCCGAGCCGAAGCCGGCGAGCGCTTTCGCTCCACGCGTGTCGCGGATCGCAGCTAAGCTGCCGGCGGCGAGCGTCATCGCTTCTTCCCAGGTCGCCTCGCGGAACACCGACAGCGGATCGGCCGGGTCCATCGTGAAGCCGGCGGACTTCGCAACGCCTTCGCGGCGGATGAGCGGCTTCGTCAGCCGATGCGGGTGTGCCACGTAGTCGAAGCCGAAGCGGCCTTTCACGCACAGCCTCTCGTGGTTGGCCGGGCCCGCGCGCCCTTCCACGCGCACGATGGCGTTGTCCTTGACGTGGTACGTGATCTGGCAGCCCACGCCGCAGTACGGGCACACCGACTTCACCTCGTCGTCGATGGGCACGAGATAAGCGTCGCGCGCCGGCGCGAGCGCGCCGGTCGGGCACGCCTGCACGCACTCGCCGCAGGCGACACAGGTCGACTCGCCCATGGGATCGTGGAGGTCGAACACGATGCTCGAATGCGACGCACGGTAGGCGTAGCCGATGACGTCGTTGACCTGCACCTCGCGGCACGCGCGCACGCAGCGCGTGCACTGGATGCAGGCGTCCAAGTTGACCGCCATCGCCGGGTGCGAGAGGTCCGCCGCCGGCTGCTCGCGGCGCGGGAAGCGCGGCTTGCCCACGCCGAGCTTCTCCTTCCACAAGGCGAGCTCGTCGCCGGGCTTGTAGACGCGCTCCGGCATGTCGCTGGCGAGAAGCTCGACGATCATCCTTTGCGAGTGCAACGCACGCGGGCTGTCGGTGGTGACCTTCATCCCGGGCGCGGGCTGGCGGCAGCAGGAGGGTGCGAGCACGCGCTCGCCCTCGATCTCGACCATGCAGGAGCGGCAGTTGCCGTCCGCCCGCATGCCAGGCTTGTAGCAAAGCCGGGGGATGGACACGCCGAGGCGGTCGGCGACCTCGATCAGCGTTTCGCCGGGCAGGGCCTCGACGTCGACGCCGTTGAGCTTGAACTGGACGAGTTCGACCGGAGCGTTCATCTAGATCTCGTGCGGGAAGTACTTCACGACGCAAGCGATCGGATTCGGCGCCGCCTGTCCCAAGCCGCAGATCGACGCGTCCGCCATCGCCTGCGACAGGTCGGCGAGCAAGGGCGTGTCCCACCGCGCTTCGCGCATGAGGATGGCCGCCTTCTGCGTGCCCACCCGGCACGGCGTGCACTGGCCGCAGGACTCGTCGGCGAAGAACTCCATCATGTTGCGCGCCGCGTCGCGCGCGCGGTCGTGCTGCGACAGCACGATCACCGCCGCCGAGCCGATGAAGCAGCCGTGCGGCTGGAGCGTGTCGAAGTCGAGGGGGATATCGGCCATCGCTGCCGGCAGGATACCGCCGGATGCGCCGCCGGGGAGGTAGCCGTACAGCTCGTGGCCGTCCTGCATGCCGCCGCAGAACTCGGCGATGAGCTCGCGCAGCGTGATGCCGGCGGGCGCGAGATGGACGCCGGGCTTGTTGACGCGTCCCGATACCGAGAACGAGCGCAACCCCTTGCGGCCGTGGCGGCCCTGTCCCGCGAACCACGCCGCGCCCTTGTCCAGGATGTCGCGCACCCAGAACAGCGTCTCCATGTTGTGCTCGAGCGTGGGCCGCCCGAACAGGCCGACTTGCGCGACGTACGGCGGGCGCAGGCGCGGCATCCCGCGCTTGCCCTCGATCGACTCGATCATCGCCGACTCCTCGCCGCAGATGTACGCGCCCGCGCCGCGCCGCACGTGGATCGCGGGCAGCGCGCACGGCGGGTTCGCCTGCAGCGCGGCGATCTCGCGCGTGAGCAGCGCGCGACAGGCCGCGTACTCGTCGCGCAGGTAGATGTACACCGCGTCGATGCCGACCGCCCACGCGGCGATCAGCGTGCCTTCGAGGAAGCGGTGCGGGTCGCGCTCGAGGTAGTGGCGATCCTTGAACGTGCCGGGCTCGCCTTCGTCGATGTTGACCGCCATGAGCCGCGGCCCGGGTTCCGCGCGCACGATCTTCCACTTGCGGCCGGCGGGAAAGCCCGCGCCCCCGAGCCCGCGCAGCGCGGAGCTCTCCATCTCCGCGATCACCGCCTCGGGTGTGCGCGTGCCTTGCGCGCATTCGACGAGCGTGCGATAGCCGCCGGCCGCGCGGTATGCCGCATAGCCGATGCATGCGGGGAGCTCGGGCTCGGTGCGGCCCGCCGCGATGGCCTCGGCGACCTTCGCGGCGGTGGCGCGATCGACCGGGTTGCGCCCGACCACCGCCGCCGGCGCCTGCTCGCAGCGTCCGATGCAGGGCGCCGCGAGCACCCGCACGCCGCTTGCGCCCAGTGCTTCGAGTTCCCTGCGCAGCGCTTCGCCGCCGGCCATCGCGCAGGAGAAGGTCGTGCACACGCGCACGGTCAGCGGGGCCGGCGCTTCCTCGCCTTCCTTCACCACGTCGAAGTGGTGGTAGAAGGTGGCGACCTCGTACACCTCGGTCTGCGCGAGCTTCATTTCATCGGCGAGCGCCACGAGGTGCGCCGCGGACAGGCAGCCGTAGCGGTCCTGGATGCGGTGCAGGTGCTCGATCAGAAGGTCGCGCCGGCGCGGCGCGTCGCCCAGGAGCGCCTTGATTTCGGCGGATGCCTTGGGATCGAGCCCGCGGCCCTTCGGCCCCTTGCGCGGGTCCTTGCGGCGCAAGGCGGAGGTGTCGATAGTGGTCTCGTTCATCAGTCCAGGAAATCGCAGTACTTCTCGACATGGACCGCGAGGTCCAGCGAATGTTGCCGCACGAGGCGCTCGGCGAGCTCGGTGTCGCGCTTCTCCAGGGCCTCGATGATGCGCATGTGGTCGATGATAGAGCGGCTGGCGCGGTCCTTCTGTGAAATCGTCATCCTGCGGATCGCGCGCACGTGGATGAACAGGTTCTCGATGGTCTTGCCCATGAGGTGCGACCCCGACAGCCGGATGATCGCCTGGTGGAAGGCGATGTTGGCGTCCGAGTACTCCTCGAGATGGTCGGCCGGCGCTTCCGTGCGGAACTCGTCGAAGATGCGCCGCAGGCCGGCGATATCCTCGTCGGCCGCGTTGGCGGTGGCAAGGCGCGCGGCCATGCTCTCGAGCGCGGCCCACATCTCGATCATCTCGATGATCTGTTTCTTGGTCTTGCGCACGATGAAGATGCCGCGCCGCGGCTCGATGCGCAGGAAGCCCTCCTGCTCGAGCAGGGTGATCGCCTCGCGGATGGGCGTGCGCGACACGCCCAGCGCCTGCGACAGTTGCTTTTCGTCGAGCCGGATCTCCTCGGGGTGGGCGTAGATGTCCGCCTCGGTGATCATCTGCTTCAGCGCCGCGTAGGCCTGGTCGCGCAGGCTGGCGCTCGCCCCGATCGGGGATAAGGGCGGCAGGACCGCCTGGACAAGGGTGTCGATTTCAGCCACTTCGCTTCGGCGGCCTATCGCAGGCCTGCCGTTTGGTGCGGGGCGTCCTGTTGACGCTGATATACTACATACGTTACACTGAATATCAAAAGAAGCCAAGCGCAGCGAATCTGGAGTAAATGCCGGTGTCCGGCATGCGGGCGTTGCGCCTTGGGCGGCCGCCCGCTTCGGTACCCCTGCCTGACCGGAGGACGGATCATGGACGACGTAGCCACCAAACCCGCGGCGCCCGCCGCGCAAGCCATCCCGCAGCCCGCGACCGACGGCTTCCAGCTCGTCATCGACGCCTTGAAGCTCAACGGGATCGACACGGTCTTCGGCCTGCCGGGGATCCCGATCACCGACCTCACCCGCCGCATGCAGAAGAACGGCATGCGCGTGATCGCGTTCCGGCATGAGCAGAACGCGGGGTACGCCGCGTCGATCGCCGGATTCCTCACCCAGAAGCCGGGCATCTGCCTCACCGTGTCCGCGCCGGGGTTCTTGAACGGCCTCACCGCCCTCGCGCACGCGACGACCAATTGCTTCCCTATGATCCTGATCAGCGGCTCGTCGGAGCGCGAGGTGGTCGACCTTGTGCAGGGCGACTACGAGGAGATGGACCAGCTCGCGATTGCCAAGACGATGTGCAAGGCGGCGTTCCGCGTGCTGCACGCCGAGGACATCGGCGTGGGCATCGCGCGCGCGATCCGCGCTGCGCTGTCGGGGCGGCCGGGCGGGGTGTACCTCGACCTGCCGGCGAAGCTCTTTCCGCAGGCGATGGACGCGCAGGCCGGCAAGAACTCGCTCATCAAGGTCGTCGACCCGGCGCCGCGCCAGATCCCGGCGCCGGAGGCGGTGCAGCGCGCGCTCGACCTGCTGAAGAGCGCCAGGAAGCCCCTGATCATCCTCGGCAAGGGTGCCGCCTACGCCCAGGCCGACGCCGACATCCGCGTGCTGGTCGAGAAGACCGGCATCCCGTACCTGCCCATGTCGATGGCCAAGGGCCTGCTGCCCGACACGCACGAGCAGTGCGCTTCGGCCGCGCGCTCGTACGTGCTGCCCGAGGCCGACGTGGTGATGTTGATCGGCGCACGTTTGAACTGGCTCCTGTCGCAGGGCAAGGGCAAGACCTGGGGTGGGGCCACGGCGAAGACTTGGGGTGGACAAAAGTTCGTACAGGTTGACATTTGGCCGCAGGAGGCCGACAGCAACGTGCGCATCGACGCGCCGCTGGTCGGCGACATCGGCTCGTGCGTGAAGGCGCTTAACGCCGGCATCGGCAGCGGCTGGCCGAAGCCGCCTTCGGCATGGCTCGCGGCGGTCGCCGAGCGCAAGAGCAGGAACGTGGCGAAGATGGCCGAGACGCTCGCGAAGAACCCGTCGCCGATGAGCTTCCAGAGCGCGCTTGCGGTCGTGCGCGACGTCGTCAAGGCGAACCCCGACGCGATCCTCGTCAACGAGGGCGCCAACGCGCTCGACTTCACCCGCTCGATCGTCGACATGTACAAGCCGCGCAAGCGGATCGACGTCGGCACCTGGGGGATCATGGGCATCGGCATGGGCTACTGCGTGGCTGCGGCCGTGGTCACCGGGCAGCAGGTGATCGCGGTCGAGGGCGACAGCGCGTTCGGCTTCTCCGGCATGGAGACCGAGACCATCTGCCGCTACAACCTGCCGGTGTGCGTGGTGATCCTGAACAACAACGGCGTGTACCGCGGCGACGAGAAGAACGCGGCGGGTGGCGCCGATCCGTCGCCGCTGGTGTTCGTCAAGGACGCACGCTACGAGATGCTGATGCAGGCCTTCGGCGGCGTCGGCGCGCACGTGAAGACGCCCGGCGAGCTGCGCCGCGCGATGGAGGAGGCGATCCGCTCGCGGCGGCCTACGCTCATCAACGCGGTCATCGACGAGGCGGGCGGCACCGAAAGCGGCCGCATCACCAGCCTCAACCCGAAATAGGGACGTACCCCATTTCAAATTG
>JADLEZ010000352.1 GCA_020845855.1 Burkholderiales bacterium | reverse complement strand
TCCTCGACGAGGGCGACCTCGAACGGCGGGCGCGGCCGCTCGCACTTGCCGATCCACTCCATCGCGATCCCCACGATGCGCGCCGCTTCGCTCGCCGCGATGACCGGAGGCAGCGCCTGCCAGCGATCGTGCGACAGCTCGCCGCGCGCCTTGTGCGCGGCGTCGCGCACGCGCTGCTCCACCCCGGTGGCGTCGAGCGCGGCGAGCGCGGCATGCGTGCGCAGGTCGCGCCAGAACGCGGCCATGGCGGCGTGCACGAGCTGGCCGCGCTCGGCGTAGCTCAGCGCCTCGTAGCCGTCCGGCCACGGCTGCACCGCGAGCCGCCGCCGCGCCATCGCCCGGAATGGACAGGTGCTCTGGTCGTCGATCGTCCCGGCGCCGCCGGGCGCGGACGGCTGCGCGTACGGCGGCGCGTAATCGTCGCGCACGGCCTCGATGTCCTTCGTGCGCGCGATGCGCCGCGCGCTGTCCTCGATGACGGCGCCGCTGTCGAGCAGGGGCCAGCGAGCATCGATCAGCGCGGACGGCGCGCTCTCGTAGTCCTCCATCGCCGCGGGCGCGCTCATGACCACGACCGGGGCGGCGCCGCAAAGGCGCTGCGTCGCGAGCCGCGCCTGCGCGAGCTCGCGCTCGGGTGTGGCCCGGGGCACGCCCCGGTCCCGCTGCCATGCCAGCGGCAGGAGCGGATTGGGCTGCGGCGCGGGCGGCCAGCGTTGAGCGGTCAGTCCGCTCACCCAAAGCGCGTCGAACGCGAGCGCCGCCGCGTCGGCAATCGGCACGACGACGATCGCCACCGGCGCCGTCTCGGCGTGGAAGGCCGTGTGCCGCGCGATGTCGCGCAGGATCGCCGGCGCCTCGCTCGCGGCAACGGTGGGCTCGACGTGGCCGATTTGCGCGAACGCGTCGAGCGCGCGCTCCCACGCCTGGCGGGCCTGGTAGCCCGTGCCTTGCGCGTCAGCTCCGGCCGGCCAGCCGCAAGCGGTAAGCAGCGCGCGCCATTGCGCCACCCACGCCCCCGGCGCCTGGGCGCGCAGCGAGTAGCCGTCGATCGCGGTGCGCAGCTGCACGGCCGTCGACCGCGGCATGGCGGCGGCGAAGTCGCTCCAGGCCACGGTGCCGCGCCCCGCCTCGATCCACGCCCGTTCGCAGCCGGCGCGCTCCACCCACGGCCCCGACCAGTACGGCGATCGGGCGAGCGATGCCGCATCGCCCCGCGTGAGCGCACCGTGGGCGAGCGCGACGAACGCAAGCGCCGCGGCGACCATCGGCAAGTCCGCGAGCGGTTCGCTGACGGCGATCGCGTACGGCCGCGTGGCACAGGCCTGACCCGGCATCTGCAGGGCCGGGCACAGCACGTCGTCGGCGAGCGCGCGCACGTCGCCGCGCCGGGTCGCAAGGTCCGGCACCGCGATGCCGATGAAGCGCTCCGGGGCCACCTCCGCCTGCGCGCGCGCCCACGTCAAGGCCGCCCGCAGCTCGTCGCGCGGCGTGCCCGGGGATGCGCGCCACAGCTTCGCATTCTCGTGCGGTACCGGAGCGGCCGCGATCTTCATTCCGGCCGCGCGCAGCGCCGCGCACAGCCGCTGCTGTTGCGCCGAGAGCTCGCTGAATCCCGCCAGCAGCACCGAGCGGCCTCGCCACTCGCGCATGCGCGGCGCCCACTCGCGCACGGCGTCGGCCAGCGTCGCGTCGTCGAATGCCGCAAGGGCCGCGAGCTCGCGCAGGTAGCGCTCCGCCCACCGCGCAAACGCGCCGGCATCGGAACGCTCGCCGTCGGCATCGCGCCACGCGCGCCAGCTCTCCCCGCCCGCGCCGTGCGCGTGCATGAGCTGCCACGCCTGGGCGGCGAGCGAAGCGGTGCCGCCGACGTCGATCACCGCCGGATCGGCACGGACCAGGCGCTGCCAGAGATAGTGCGCTTCGGCCGCCGACAGCAGGCGGCGATCAGGCGGCGCCTGGCCGGCCTCCAGCGCCTCACGCCAGAGCGTCTGCACCCAGGTCGACCAGGACAACGCGCGCGCGGCGGTCCACGCGCGCTTGTTCGCGCGCGCCATGGCGGCATCGTGGCGCCCGATCAGCGTGCGCGCGATGCGGCTTCGGGGGGTGACGACGGTGGCGCCGCCTGCGAGGGCGGCGACGGGATCAGGCGCGGGCATCGAGGCTGCATTTTCGCATCCCCTCCTGCCTGGGACCCCAATCCGGTGTCATCCCGAGCGGAGCGAGGGATCCGCTTTCGCGTCGAATCAGCGAATTGCGTAAAGCAGATCCCTCGTCGCGTTCGCTCCTCGGGATGACACCCTGGGATTTTCAGCGAACTGTCAGATTAGCGTGAAAGATGCGGCGCCCCGAAGTCTCTTTCATCTTCAGGGGTGGTGCCAGCCACCATGATCGTTAGTCGGGCGTCAGTCGCCGCGGCCCGAGGAGATAAGCGAGTGTAGCGAACTCACGCTGCCGTGCGAACCCGCCCCATGCAGCGGCGTGGCCGGCACGGGACGCGCACCGAGCGACGCGCCCCCCGCGATGGGCAGGAGCGGGCCGGGCGTTTTGGAATCGGAAGCCGACCGCTGCTCGCCGCGGCGCGCGACACCCGCGCCCTTCCATTCGCCGCACCAGTCGTCGTCGCGCACGTGCGGCCACACCCCTTCGATCATGAACGACTTCTGGTTGATCGGGTGGAGCATCGGCGCCGAGCGGCGGCACTGTCCCCATTGAATGCCGCGCGAGTCGGTCTGGTTGTTGTGGTGGCGGTCGTAAAAGTGGCAACCGATGCACTTCTCCACGATCGGGGTCTCCGGGCTAGTGACTCGCGAGGGGGGTGAAATCAGGCCGCGACAGGAGGTCGGGGCGTGCGCGGCGTACGAACTTGCGCGCGGTACGGCGCGCGGCGCGCGCCGCAGCACCGTGCACAGCGATGCGCTCACCGGTAGCGGTGCTGCGAGTCTTCGCGCGTCGCAGCGCGTGGCTCCCGATGCGCGAGCCACCCGCTGCACGTGCCGGAAGGCGCTTTGGCATCCGGTACCGGTTGGAGAATACGGCCGCCGACCGCATCGCTGTTTGCAGTCTGGAAAAATTACTTTCCCGGCGGCCGTAACCTTGCTCCGCCTCGCATCAGGCCGCGAGGGGCGGAATCACGCTGCGCAGCGCGGCGGGGACGTCCTGCACCAGCCGGATCGTTCCTGCCGCGGGTCTCGCATCGAGCGCCTGCTTCAACTCGGCATCCGCTTGCGCGGCTTCGAGCGCGAGTGCTGCGTCGTAGCTCATACGCAATTCGGGACTGGAGAGCACTTCGTACGCCGCGTGGATCAAGCGCACGAGACCGGACATGTCCTGGCCCGCCTCGGTGACGCCGTATTGGAAGCGCTCGAGCACGGCAGCATAGGCAGCTTCGATGCGTGCAGGGCTCGCGCCGGGCGCCAAGTCGAGGTAGTCGTAGTAGGTGTAGGTCACCGATCTCTCCTGTGTTTCGAATCTGCGTGGGACGCATGCGTGCGGCCCCGGTGACCCCTCATCAGCAGCAAGCGTGCCAACTCGCGTAACCGGCTGATAAGCGTAGCGAATTGGCGGGTTGTAAACGACAGCGGACGAACGGTAGCGGGTCCGGATGCTTCACCGGGCACACCGTGAAGTTTTTCCTGCTAGGTCGTGGCCAGCGGGCGGGCGCGCTTCGGCGGCGGAAACGCGGCGTCGATCGCGGCGATCGTTGCGCGCGACAGACGAACGTCGGCGGCGGCACGACACTCGGCGATGTGATCGACGTTGCTCGATTGCGGAATCGCGATCACGCCGGGTTGCGCGAGCAGCCACGCGAGCGCGAGCTGCACCGGCGTGACGCCGGCGCTCGCGGCAACAGTTGCCAATTTTTGGTGACCGGCCAGCGCACCTTGATACAACGGCGAGTACGCCATGATCGGCACGTCATGCTGTTGGCATAGCGCGCGCAAGCGCCATTCGATGCCGCGCTCGGCAACGTTGTACAACACCTGGTTTGCAGCACATCGTGAACCCTCCGGCAACGCGAAGAGCTCTTCCATGTCGGCGACGTCGAAGTTCGACACGCCCCAGTACCGGATCTTGCCGTCCTTGCGCAGGCGCTCGAACGCGGCGACGGTTTCAGCGAGCGGATGGCGTCCGCGCCAATGCAACAGGTACAGATCGATGCGATCGGTGCGCAGCCGCGCAAGGCTGCGCTCGCACGCGGCTATCGTGCCTGTCACGCTCGCGTTGTGCGGATACACCTTGCTCACGATGAATACGCGTTCGCGGCCGGCGCCGACGGCACGCGCGACGATCTTCTCGGCGCCGCCGTCGCCGTACATCTCCGCGGTGTCGAGCAGGGTGAGGCCCGCGGCGATGCCCGCGCGCAGCGCCGCGACCTCGCGCGCCGCACTCGCGCGCCGCTCGCCCATCTTCCAGGTGCCGAGGCCGAGCGCGGGCAGGCGGGTGCCGTCGGGCAAAGCGACGGTGGGAAGGCCGGATGCAGCGGCAGACACTACTTGGCGCTCCGTGTGGTTGATAAACGTTCACATTTCAATGGGGTCAGACTCGATTGGGACGACAATATGCCAGGCGAGTGCAACCCAATCGAGTCTGACCCCATTGAAAAGCAGGGTCTGACCCTATAATCGCACCATCTCACTCATGCCGCTCGATCTTTCCACTGCCCGGGAACGACGTGTGGTGCGCGGCGCGTGCCCGCACGACTGCCCGGACACCTGCGCGCTGCTCACGACCGTGGAGAACGGCCGCGCGGTCGCGATTCGCGGCGCGCCCGACCATCCGGCAACCGCCGGCGTGCTGTGCACCAAGGTCGCCCGCTACCTCGAGCGCACGTATTCCGACCAGCGCGTGCCCTACCCCATGCGCCGTGTCGGCCGCAAGGGCGAGGGGCGGTTCGAGCGCATCACCTGGGACGAGGCGCTCGCCACGATTGCCGCGCGCTTCGCGGGAATCGCCGCGTCGCCCGACGGCGCGCAGGCGATCCTGCCGTACAGTTACGCCGGCACCATGGGTCATCTGCAGTACGGGTCGATGGACCGCCGCTTCTTCCATCGCCTCGGCGCGTCGCTGCTCGACCGCACCATCTGCTCGGCCGCCGGCAAGGCCGGCTGGGCCGCCGCGATCGGCGCCTCCGTCGGCATGGACGTCGAGCAATACGAGAACAGCCGCCTCATCCTGATCTGGGGCAGCAACTCCATCGCGTCGAACCTGCATTTCTGGACCCGCGCGCAGGAAGCGAAGCGGCGCGGCGCGAAGCTCGTCGCCATCGACCCGTACCGCAGCGCCACCGCGGAAAAATGCCACGAGCACATCGCGCCGATGCCGGGCACCGACGGCGCGCTCGCCTTGGGTCTCATGCACGTGCTGATCGCGGAAGGGTTGCTCGATCGCGACTACATCGACCGCTACACCCTGGGTTTCGAGGCACTCGCCGCGCACGTGCGCGAGTGGACGCCGGAGCGCACCGCGCAGGCATGCGGGATCGGCGCCGCTCAGGTCACCGCGCTTGCCCGCGACTACGGCACGATCGGGCCCGCTGCGATCCGCGTCAACTACGGCATGCAGCGGGTGGCCGGCGGTGGCAACGCCATGCGCGCGATTGCCTGCCTGCCCGCGCTGGTCGGCGCGTGGCGCCATCCCGCCGGCGGCGCGCTGCTCTCCTCGGCGGGCACGTACCCGATCGACGAGCACGCCCTGCAGCGTCCCGACCTCGTCCGCGGCAGTCCGCGCACGATCAACATGGTCGCGATCGGCGACGCCCTGCAGGACGCGCGCGACCCGCCGATCCGCGCGATCTACGTCTACAACTCCAACCCGGTGGCGGTGGCGCCCGAGTCGTCCAGGGTTCGCGCCGGATTCGCGCGCGAGGATCTTTTTTGCGTGGTGCACGAGGTCTTCCAGACCGACACCGCCGACTTCGCCGACGTCCTGCTCCCGGCCACCACGCAGCTCGAGCACGTCGACATCCACAGCTCCTACGGGCACCTTTATGCGCTCGCCAACAACCAGGCGATCGAGCCGCTGGGCGAGGCGCTGCCGAACACCGAAGTGTTTCGCCGGCTTGCCGCGCGCATGGGCTTCACCGAGCCCTGCTTTCGCGATTCCGACGAGGACCTCGCGCGCATGGCGTTCCGGCGCGACGACTCGCGCGTCAGCGGTTTCGATTGGGACACGCTGAAGCGCGACGGCTGGCGGCGCCTGAACGTCCCGATGGCGTACGCACCCTTCGCGCACGGCGGCTTTCCGACGCCGTCGGGCAAATGCGAGTTCGTGAGCGAATCGCTGTCCCGGCGCGGCCAGGATGCGTTGCCACAGTACATCCCGCCGCGCGAAGCGGCGCTGACCAATGCCGCGCTCGCGCGGCGGTACCCGCTGGCGTTCATCTCGCCGCCCGCGCGCAACTTCCTCAACAGCTCGTTTGCCAACCTGCCGGCGTTCGTGCAGGAAGAAGGCACGCCGAAGCTCGACCTCCACCCCGACGACGCGGCGCCGCGCGGCATCGCCGACGGCGACCGTGTGCGCATCTACAACGACCGCGGCAGCTTCACCGCGCAAGCGCGCGTCGGCCACAAGGCGCGACCGGGCGTGGCCGTCGCGCCGTCGGTCTGGTGGCAGAAACTCACACCCGACGGCCGCAACGCCAACGCCGTCACGTCGCAGGCGCTGACCGACCTGGGCCGCGGCGCGACGTTCTACGACTGCCTCGTCGAGGTCGTGCGTGAATGACGGACCGCAGGCCGCGGCCGCGGTCGATCTCCTCACGCGCGCGCTCGCGGCCGCCACCGCGCCGCACGACCGGCTGCCGATCCTGCTCGATCTCGCCGATCGGCTGGCGGGCATCGACGCGCGGCGCGCGCTCGCGCTTGCGCAGGAAGCGGACGCGCTGGCCGAAAGACTCGAGAACCAGCCGGCGCGCGCGCAGGCGCTGTACCTGCAGGGGCGCTGCGCCGACCTGCTGCTCGACCATGGCAGCGCGCTCGACCTGTACGAGCGGGCCCTGCGCGCCTTCGAAGCCGCGCGCGACGACGTCGCGGTGGCGAGGACGCTGCGCGCCATCAGCTTCGTGCACGACGCGCTCGGCGACTTCTCGCGCGCGCTCGACTACCAGTTCCGCGCGCTCGCGCTCGACCAGCGCAGCGGCAACGAGGATAGCCGCGCCGCCACGCTGCGCACCATCGGCGTGGTGTACTCGAACTCGGGCGACCCCGCGGCGGGCCTCGACTTCTACCGCCGCAGCCTCGCCCTGTGCACGTCGCCGGCCGACGCGGTCGAGCGCGGCAAGACGCTGAACAACATCGGCATCAACTTGAAGAATCTGGGTCAGCTCGACGAGGCGCGCGACGCGCTCATCGAAGCGCACGACGCGTTCGCCGCTCTCGGCCTGCCGCTGCAGCAGGCGGCCACGCTCAACAACCTCGGACTCGTCCTGCAGCGCAGGGGGATGCTCGCCGAGGCGGAGCGGACCTTTCGCGAGGCGCTCGCTCTGTCGGAGGCCACGGGTTACCGCCACGGCGTGGCGCATGCGAGCGTGTCGCTCGGGCGGCTGTGCCTCGAACAGGATCGCATCGACGAAGCGCGCACGCTGCTCGGCGACGCGCTTGCGGCGTGCGAGCGGCACAACCTGAAGACCCGCGAGTACGAGGTGCACGAAGCGCTCGCCGAGTTTCACGACAAGATCGGCGACACCGCGCGGGCGCTCGCGCACTTCCGCCGCTTCCATGCGCTGGAGCGCGACGTGCAGTCGGAGGCCGCGCGCGACAAGCTGCGCGCGCTGCAGATCCAGTTCGAGCTGTCGGCGGCGCGCCGCGAGGCCGAGATCGAGCGCGAGCGGCAGGAAGCGCTGACCCGCGCCAACGCCGAGCTCGACGCGCTCAACATCTCGCTCACCGAGGCGAACCTGCAAAAGACCATGCTGCTCGACCAGCTCGAGCGGCAGACCTACGAAGATGCGCTGACCGGCCTTGCCAACCGGCGCCGCCTCGACCAGCGGCTCGCCGACGAGTTCGCGCTCGCCTTGCGCCATGGCCGTCCGCTCGCGGTGGCGATGGCCGATCTCGATCGCTTCAAGGCGGTGAACGACCGCTACTCGCACGCGGTGGGCGACGCCGCGCTGCGCGCGACCGCCAAGATCCTCGCCAGCCAGGTGCGCCATACCGACCTCGTCGCGCGCTTCGGCGGCGAGGAGTTCGTGATCGTGCTGGTGGAAACCGACGCGGAAGCGGCGCTGCGCGTGTGCGAGAAGCTGCGAGCAGCGATCGCGCACCACAACTGGGGGGCGATCCATCCCGGGCTGTCGCTCACCATCTCGATCGGCGTGTCGGCCGACACCAGCCTGCCGTCGCACGACCGCATGCTCGCGATGGCCGACCGCAACCTCTACGCCGCGAAGGCAGCCGGCCGCAATCGGGTCGTCGGCTAGAGCTTGCGGACCAGCCCGACCATCACGCCGAAGATCTCGAGCGCGCCCTCCGGGCGGATCGGCGCGTAAGCCTTGTTCTCCGCGCGCAGGATGAATTGCCCGCCCTCGAGATCGAGCCGCTTAAGCGTGAACTGATTGTCGACGATGGCGATCACGATGTCGCCCTTCTGCGCCGACGGCCGTTTTTCCACCACGACGAGATCGCCGTCGAAGATGCCGGCGTCGATCATCGAGTCGCCCTTCACCCGGATCAGCACTGTCGACGACGGGCGCTCGATCAGGTAATCGTCGATGGTCAGCGCTTCCGATTCGCTGTCATCGACGGCATCGGGCAGGCCCGCGCGCACCGGCGTTTGCGCGAGCGGGCGCGCGAAGAAACGGCGGGTGGGCGCGAGCCGGCGGTCCGGCGTGGATTCGAGGTAACCGGCGAGCTTCAGGCGCGCGACCAGTGCCGCCACCGACGACTTCGAGCGCAGGCCCAGCAAGCCTCCGATCGAGGCGTAGGACGGCAGCGCACGATGGCGAGCGTAGTAATCCTGCAGCGTCGTAAGATAGGAACGATCGTTCGACATCCCATGTAGAATAACGAACGAACGTTCGTCACGTCAAGCCCCCTGCCCGGTGGACCTCTTCGCCCCGTCGCTCGCCATCGTCGCTGGGCTGTTGCAGCGGCGATGGGCGAAGGGAGCTCTTCGCCTGCAACCGGCGCACTGGTGACGGCGTATGCTCGCGCGCATGGGGCTGCGCGCGACCCGCGTTTCCGTGCTGCTGTTCGCGGCGGGCCTTTGCTGCGCCGCGCAGGCCGTGCCATTGGGCTATCGCTACGTCGGCAGCCGGGTCGTGTCCGAGGGTCGTGTCGTGCTCTGGTATTGGAACGTCGACTACCTGGAAGTCGGCCCGTACGGGGTGAGCTTCGTCGCGCGGATGCACGCACGCGCCGTGGACGTCAACCAGGAACGCCCGTTCGTGGCGATCGTGCGCTGCGACTCCGCGACCTATCGCCCGATGGACGATCGCGGGCGGTATCAGACCATCGACGAAGGCGAGCCGATCCACGCCGTATGGCGCGCCGGCTGCGACAAGGGGGTGGCGGTCGACGTCCGGCAGCGCTACGCGTTCCTGGACGCGGTGCCGGCGACAGCGAACGCCTCCGCTGCCGCGCCCGTGACGGCGCACGTTGCGGCGCCTGTCGCACCGCCGGTAACCCTGGCGCAGGCACCGGCAGCGCCGGCAGCGCCGGCCGACCCGCGCCGTGCCGATCCGTGCATTCGCTTTGCGGAAACGCGCGGCGCGCCTGCCGGCGATGCCACGATCACCAACACGTGCTCGTACCCCATCGAGGTCACGCTTTGCTACAAGGGGGGCGGTGGCGGCGCCTTCGATTGCCCCACGCCGGCGCGCGGCCGCCATGGCGACAGCCTCGGCCCGGGCATCACGCACGTGCTGCCCGAGTTCCGGCGCGGCCGCAACAAGGGCATCAACGTGGTCGCCTGCCGCGGCAGCCCGGGCACGGTGTTTCCCCGTCTCGACGATGCGGCGAAGAGCGGTTGCTTTTCGTGACGATCGGCCTCAGCGGATCGGCGGGCCGGCGGCTTCGCGCTCGTAGCCCCTCAAGCACGCATCGAAGTCGGACGTGCCGCGGACGAAGCCGCGCTCGTCGCACTGCTGCTGCCACGAGCGCAGGCGCTCCTGGCGCACCTGCGCCGGCGAAGGCGTCGCCGGCGACGCGCAGCCGGCGACCGCGCAGGCGAGCGCGAGCACGATAGCGGCGCGCACGCTTGCTAACCTGCGCCCGTCGATGCGCTTTGTCGTGGAAATATTGGCGTCCCCAGGGGGATTCGAACCCCCGTACCTACCGTGAAAGGGTAGTGTCCTGGGCCTCTAGACGATGGGGACCTTGGACTGGCGCGCAGCAAGCAGGTCACTGCGCGAATCGAATCGTGTGGTGGAGGTAAGCGGGATCGAACCGCTGACCTCTTGCATGCCATGCAAGCGCTCTCCCAGCTGAGCTATACCCCCACGGCGAAACTGAAAGTATAGCGCGAGCCGCTTTGCGTGGCAAACAAGGCGCGCGCACGGATCGGCGATCCGCCGGCACGATCGGCTATCATCGCGGGCCGCTCGCCCGACGCATCCATGCCCGTCATCGCCAACCCGCCGCCACTCGCGTCCCTGCGCAACCGCGTGATCCTGATCACCGGCGCGGCGGGCGGGCTTGGCGCGCCGCTCGCCCGCGCATGCGCCGCGCAGGGCGCCACCGTCGTGCTGCACGGGCGCGTCGTGCGCAAGCTCGAGGCGCTCTACGACGAGATCGTCGCCGCGCAGCATCCGGAGCCGATCATCCTGCCGCTCGATCTCGCGAAGGCGGCCGCCGACGATTTCGGCAACGTCGCGAGTGCGCTCACCTCGCAGCTCGGGCGCCTCGACGCGCTGGTGCACACGGCCGCCCTCCTCGGCACGCTCGGGCCGATCGAGCACCAGTCCTTCGACAGCTGGCTCTCGCTGCTGCGCGTCAACGTCGCCGCGCCGATGGGTCTCACGCGCGCGGTGATGCCGCTCCTTAACGCGGCGCCCGATGCGAGCGTCGTGTTCACCCTCGACAACCGCGGCGAGCAGCCACGCGCGTACTGGGGCGGCTACGCCGTCACCAAGGCCGGGGTGGCCACCCTCGCGCGCGAGCTCGCGGACGAGTGGGAGAACCGCGCGCATTTGCGCATCAACGCGGTGGTCCCGGGCCCGATCCGCTCGCCGCTGCGCGGCCAGACTCACCCGGGCGAGGATCGCGCCGCGCTGCCCCCGCCCGACGCGCTGGTGCCGCTGTACCTGCACCTCATCGCCGGGCAGAGCAAGGCGGACAGCGGGCAACTCGTCGACGCTCAGGAGTGGCTCAAGGGCGCCTCCTGCATCTCCCCGCTGCGGGCGTAGCGCAGCATCACCCGCAGCCGCCGGAAGTCGCCGGCGGGCAGCATATCCGGCGCGATCAGGATCGCCCGCGACACCCGCGCGCCGTCGGGCCGCCACACGATGCAGGTAAGCCACGCCGCGACGAAGGTCGAGCTGCGCACATGGCCGGCGGCGAGCCTTTCGTCACCTCGACGCACGACCAGCACGAGATCGGGCGCGAGCCGGACCTCGGTCACCGCGTAAGGTCCGCGCCGCAGCGCCACCACCTGGAACACGATCCACGCCCACGCGAGCAGCAATGCGCACATCGCACCATGCAGCCACGCCGGCAGCGGCAGGGTCAGCACCAGGCACAGCGTGGCCAGCGTCGCGACGCCGATCGCGGCGCCAACCGCGCGCGATGGCCCGACTGCGACCTGGACTTGGGGAGGCTTGGGCATGCGCCCATTGCACACCCGCCGCCCGCCTCGCCGCCATCGGCCATTCGGCCGACCTCGGGGAAACTAAGCGGTCTTCTCCCCCGCCAGCGCAAGCCATGTTTCGACCACGGTATCGGGATTGAGCGACATGCTCTCGATGCCCTGCTCCACCAGCCACCGCGCAAGGTCGGGGTGATCGGACGGCCCCTGCCCGCAAATGCCGACGTACTTGCCGTGCTTCTGGCACGCCTTGATCGCGAGCGCGAGCATCGCCTTCACCGCGTCGTCGCGCTCGTCGAAGATCGGCGCGATCGGCCCACCCGAGTCGCGGTCGACACCCAGCGTCAATTGGGTGAGGTCGTTGGAGCCGATGGAGAACCCGTCGAAGTAGTCGAGGAAGCGCTCGGCCAGGATCGCGTTGGACGGCAGCTCGCACATCATGATCACGCGCAGGCCGTTCACGCCGCGCTGCAGGCCGTTTTTCGCGAGCAGCGCCAGCACCTGGTCCGCTTCGGCGAGGGTGCGCACGAACGGGATCATGATCTCGACGTTGGTGAAGCCCATGTCGTCGCGCACGCGCTTCATCGCCGCGCACTCCAGCGCGAAGCAATCGTAGAACTCGGCTGCGATGTAGCGCGACGCGCCGCGGAAGCCGAGCATCGGGTTCTCCTCGTGCGGCTCGTAGCGCTCGCCGCCCAGGAGGTTGCCGTACTCGTTGGACTTGAAGTCCGACAGCCGCACGATCACCTTCTTCGGGAAGAACGCGGCAGCAATGGTGGCGACACCTTCCACGATCTTCTGGATGTAGAACTCCGTGGCGCTTGCATAGCCCGCGATGCGTGGGTCGATCTCCCGCTTGAGCGTCTCGGGTTGCCGGTCGAGCTCGAGCAGCGCCTTGGGATGGATGCCGACGTTGCGTGCGATGATGAACTCGAGGCGCGCGAGGCCCACGCCCTCGTTGGGCAGGCGCCTGAACTCGAACGCAAGCTCGGGGTTGCCGACGTTCATCATGATCTTGGTCGGTGACGCCGGCATGCGATCGAGCGCCACGTCGACCACCTCGATCGGCAGCAGGCCGCGGTAGACGTGGCCGGTGTCGCCTTCGGCGCACGAGACCGTGACCTCGTCCGCGTCCGCGAGCACGGAGGTCGCGTCGCCGCAGCCGACCACCGCCGGGATGCCCAGCTCGCGCGCGATGATCGCGGCGTGGCAGGTGCGCCCGCCGCGGTCGGTGACGATCGCCGCCGCCCGCTTCATCACCGGCTCCCAGTCGGGATCGGTCATCCCGGTCACCAGCACGTCGCCGGCGCCCACGCGATCCATCTCCGCCGCCGAGCGCACGAGCCGTACCTTGCCCTGCCCGATCTTCTGGCCGATGGCGCGTCCCGTGGCGAGCACGTCGCTGCGCCGCCCGAGGCGGTAGCGGCGCAATCGCTCGGCCGAGTGCTCGCGCGCCTTCACCGTCTCCGGGCGCGCCTGCAGGATGTAGAGCTTGCCGTCCCGGCCGTCGAGTCCCCACTCGATGTCCATCGGGCGGCCGTAGTGGCGCTCGATGGCGACCGCCGCCCGCGCGAGTTCCTCGACCTGGGCGTCGGTGATCGCGAAGCGGGCGCGCTCGCCGGCCGGCACCTCGACCGTCGCGGTCGATTTGCTCGCGGCGCGCTCGCCGGTGAACACCATGCGCTGCGCCTTGCCGCCCACTGTCTTGCGCAGGATCGCCGGCCTGCGGGCCGCGAGGTTACGCTTGTCGACGTAGAACTCGTCCGGGTTCACCGCTCCCTGCACCACCGTCTCGCCCAAACCGTACGCGGCGGTGATCAACACCACCTGGTCGAAGCCGGACTCGGTATCGAGCGTGAACATCACCCCCGAAGCGCCCAGGTCGCTGCGAACCATCTGCTGAACGCCGGCCGATAGGGCGATGTCCGCATCGGCGTACCCCTGGTGGACCCGGTAGGCGATCGCCCGATCGTTGTAAAGCGACGCGAATACTTCTTGTACAGCTTCAATAATATTATACAAGCCATTGATATTTAGATATGTTTCCTGCTGACCGGCAAACGACGCGTCGGGCAGGTCCTCGGCCGTCGCGGACGAGCGCACCGCGAACGACGCCTCGGGCGAGGCGCGGGTCAGGGCGTCGTACGCAGCAGCAATCGCAGCCGCCAGCGCTGGCTGCAGCGGCGCGTCCCGTATCCAGCCGCGGATTTCGCGGCCGGCGTCGGTCAACGCCCGAAGGTTCTCGACGTCGACGGCTTGCAGCCGCTCCCGGATGCGGCGGTCGAGGCCGTGGTGGGCGAGGAAGGCGCGAAAAGCGGTCGCCGTCGTGGCAAAGCCGCCGGGTACCCGGATCCCGGCCGCGGCGAGCTGACTGATGAGTTCACCCAGCGAAGCGTTCTTGCCACCGACCTCCGCGACGTCGGTCATGCGGAGTTCCGCGAGGGGAATGACGAGAGGACGAGGCATGGGAAGGACCGGTGGTGCGCCGCAACATCGACGCGTCAGCCCTCGATTTTACCTAAGCCGACTCCAAAAGCCCCTTTCGTGTCATCCCGACCGAAGCGAGGAACGACACAGGACGGATGGTGCAGAAGGTCGTGTCCGGGCGGCCCACGCGGCTTCTGCCGCGCGGGCTTCGACCCCGCCCGAAACGAGAACGGCCGCCTGAGAGGCGGCCGCTTCGGCGACCCGGCGTTCGACTCAGCGGGTGGTCGAGTCGGGCAGGATGGTCGAGACCTCGTCGGAGTCGAATGGCCCGCTCTCGCTATCCGGATTCGGGCTCACCCCGCCGTCCGCGCTGCGATGACGGCTCTTCACGGCGCGGCGCAGGGTGCGGTACAGGTCGGGATGCGACTCCTTGAGGTAGCCGATGATTTCGAAGTCGATTCGCTTGACCTGCGACAAATCCAGCTGTTCCACATGAACGAGCCGCAGCAACTCCTTGACCGGACGGGGCATGTCCCGGCCGCTTTCGTACCGCGAGCCGCCGCTCTGGGTGACCCCGATCTGGGTCCAGAACTGCTCCTGGTTCATGCCAAGCCGCCGCCGGATTTCCCGGGGATTGAGGACGCGGTCGAGGATCTTCACGGGTGGGGGTGCCTTCGCTCGGGTCGGGCAGCAAGCTGCGCACGGACGAATCCTAAGTGGGGGCGTCGCGCGCTATACCAATGGCATATTTTTGACGGTTGCAGGCGAAAGCGCAAGGGGAGACGGACGAACGGCGCAAATTAAGCCGCAATGCGCGCCAAACGCAACATCGGCCCTGCGTGCGGCGCTAGATTACGCCATTCGCGGGGATTGCAACATTCCCCGCGCCCCGGTCGCCGGGCGGACGCGGGCCGCTTGGTAAAATCGGGCATGCCGAGCATCGACCTGCACTCTCATTCGACTGCCTCGGACGGCCTGCTCACGCCCTCGGCTCTGGTGGCGCGCGCGGTGGCGCAGGGCGTGGCCGTCCTCGCCCTCACCGATCACGACGACACGGGCGGCCTCGCGGAAGCGATGGCCGCCGCAACCGGCACGCCGCTGACCCTCGTCGCGGGTGCGGAACTGTCGGCGACCTACGAAACGCACACCATCCACGTCGTCGGCCTGCACATCGATCCCACGAACGAAGCCCTGCAGCAGGGCCTGCGCACCATCCGCGAGGGCCGCGACCGCCGCGCGCATCGCATCGCCGCCGCGCTCGCCGAGGCAGGCATTCCCGACGCCTACGCCGGCGCGCGTAAGTACGTCACCAGCGAGCGCCTCATCTCGCGTTCGCACTTCGCGCGCTACTTGGTCGAGCAGGGCCGCGCGAAGAACACGCGCGAGGTCTTCAAGCGCTACCTCACCGCGGGCAAGCCCGGTTACGTTGCGCACGCGTGGGCGAGCGTGCCGCAGGCCGTGGGCTGGATCCATGCGGCGGGCGGGCAGGCGGTGCTCGCGCATCCTGGCCGCTACGCCGTCACCGCAACCGGCATGCGCGGCCTGCTCGCGGAGTTTCGCGACGCCGGCGGCGACGCCATCGAGGTCGTGTCGCCGTCGCACACCGCCGCGCAGTACGAGGAATACGCGGGCTACGCGCGCGTATTCGGACTGCTCGCATCGGCCGGATCCGACTACCACGGCCCGGGCGAGGGCGCCCTCGATCTCGGCGGGTTGCCGCCGCTGCCGGCGGGGGCCACCGCCGTGTGGTCCGCCTGGTGAGCCGCCAGGACGATCAAGCCCCGAAGCGCGTCAGCGCAGAGGGCGGTCCAGCAGGCATGCCCGCCGGGGTGCGCAGCAAGCGCACCGTTTTCTTTCTCTCCGACCGCACCGGCATCACGGCGGAGATGCTCGGCAACAGCCTGCTCACCCAGTTCGACCAGTTCGAGTTCCGCCGCGTGACGATACCGTTCGTGGACTCGCCCGAGCGGGTGGCCGACGCGATTCGCCTGGTCAACGAGACTGCGGACGGCGAAGGCCGGCGCCCGATCGTGATCAGCTCGGTGGTCGACGAGGCGATGAGCGAGCAGATTCGGCGCGACGCGAATGCGCTCACGCTCGATCTGTTCCAGGTCTTCATCAACCCGCTGGAGGCCGAGCTCGGCGCCAAGAGCTCGCACGCGGCGGGGCGCTCGCATGCCATCGCCGACAGCCACGGGTACTTCGCGCGCATGGAAGCGATCAACTTCGCGCAAGCGCACGACGACGGCGCGTCGACACGCGACCTCGACAAGGCGCAGGTGGTGCTGGTGGGGGTGTCGCGCTGCGGCAAGACGCCGACGTCGCTGTACCTCGCGTTGCAGTTCGGCGTTCGCGCGGCGAACTTTCCGCTCACTCCGGACGACTTCGCCGACATGCGCCTGCCCGCCTCCGTCGTGCCGCACCGCGCGAAGCTCTTCGGGCTCACCATCCAGCCAGAGCGCCTGCGTGAGATACGCGAGGAGCGGCGGCCGGGCAGCCGCTACGCCGCGCTCGACAATTGCCGCGTCGAGGTGCGCGCCGCCGAGGCGCTGATGACACGCGAGGGCATCGCCATCGTGGACACCACGACCAAGTCGATCGAGGAGATCGCGACGACGATCCTCCATCGCGCGAAGCTCCAGCGCCACATCTATTAGGAGCGAGGGACGAGGGACGAGGGGCGAGGGGCGAGGGGCGAGGGAGCAGATCGACATGCGACCTCTGTTGCGAGGGTCTAGCTAGCTACTAGCTAGCTAGGGGTTACGGGAGCGCCGGCGACGTCCGACCTTCGGCGCGGGTACTCAGTTCGATGCTCGCCTCTCGGAGGTGCTCCCTAGTCCCTAACCCCTAACGAGGCTCCGCCTCAGACCGACGAGGTGTATGGCATCGGCCCGATCGGCGGAAGCGGATAATGAAGTGGCTCCGATTGGGCAAGGAAGCGGACGGGTCCGCTTCCGTCATGTGGCCGCACAAG
>JADLEZ010000351.1 GCA_020845855.1 Burkholderiales bacterium | reverse complement strand
CCAACCCCAAGGGGATCGTGTTCATGCTCGCGGTGCTGCCGCAGTTCATCGACCCCTCGCGGCCGCAGGTGATCCAGTACGCCATTTGCGGCGCGACGCTCGCCTTCACCGACCTCGTCACGATGGCCGGCTACACCGCGTTCGCGGCGAAGGCGTTGCGCCTGTTGCGGCAGCCGCGCCAGATCCGGGTCATGAACCGGACCTTCGGCGGCCTCCTGATGGCGATGGGCGCGTTGCTCGCGACGTTCAAGCGGGCCGCGTAGCGCCCGACGCACGGCCGGCCGGTCATGCCGATTCTCCGGCAATGAACTCGTCGATTGCCGGCCCTGCAAACGGAAAGCGCCGCAGGACTGCGGCGCATCCGTGTGCCGGCGAAGCGCCGGCCCTGTTCAATCGATGATCACCGTGGCGCTGCTCGGCGAGCCGACCAGGTAAGCCGTGGGGTTCGGGGCGATGGTGAGGATCACCGTCTCCCCGGGGTC
The DNA here is from genome assembly GCA_020845855.1 of Burkholderiales bacterium. Classification (GTDB taxonomy): domain Bacteria; phylum Pseudomonadota; class Gammaproteobacteria; order Burkholderiales; family Casimicrobiaceae; genus VBCG01. The sequence goes on along the minus strand of JADLEZ010000351.1, from coordinate 2,162 downwards.
GGAGGCGCCATCGGCCCCCGGCGTGATGGTCACCGTGGCGCTGGCTGGCGCGCCGACCACGTACGTCGCCGGGCTCGCATTGATGGTGAGCGTAACCGTCTCGTCGCCTTCGCCCAGCGAGTCCGTGATTGGCGTGATCGCCACCGTGGCGGTGGCCTGGCCGGCGAGGATGATCACCGAACCGGTGAGCCCCGCATAGTCGACTCCGCTGCCGGCGGTGCCGCCGATGCTGTAGCCGACCGTCAGGTCGAACGTGGTCGGTCCCGTGCGCGTGAATGTGAACACGCCTGGATCGGGTCCGATCTCGGACGCGTTGGCGTCGGTGGCGGTGATGGTCACGGTCGGCAAGCCCGGCGTCACGTTCAGCGTGACGTCGACGGTGTTGGAATCGGCCGTGCCGTCGTTGGCCTTGTACTGTGCGGCGGCCGCGCCGCGGCCCGGCTTGTCGGGCACGAACCAGGGCGAAACCGTGTTCGCCTGGGCAATGCGCACATGGCTTCCCGGCGGCCGTTCCTTGACCCACCACCTGTAGGTGAGCGGCTGCGGTCCGTCCGGGTCGGTGGACTGCGCCCCGCTCAAGTGCACCGTCGCACCGGGTGCGGCGGTCTGGTCCGCCCCGGCATCTGCGCTGGGGGGAATGTTGACGCTTCGGCACAACCACAGGTTGCACGCCGCCATGCACACCAGCACGTCCACCGGGGTCACCCGCCCATCCCCGTCGGCGTCGCGTGGATCGCCGCGCAAGACCGCGGTCGCGTTGGCCGCCGCGGCGATGATCGCGCGCAGATCGTCCTGGTTGACCACCCCGTTGCCGTCGGCGTCGCAGCGCGGCGGCTGCGCCGCGGCAGCGAGCGAGAACAGCACGACGAGCAGCATGCAAAGCTTCGAGCAGGCGTTTCGCATGATGGTCCTCCCAACATGCCGGCCGCGAGAATCGCGGCGGACGGGCACATCCTAGCTACTAGGAAGGCGAGCGTTGCTCGACCGTTACCGCATCGTTAATCCGGCGCGAGGCCGGTGTTGCGCTCCGGCGGACGGGCATAGAATCGCCGCCCATGGCCGAACCTCTCGTCGTCAACCTGCTGGGGCCGCCACGGTTCGCGCAGGACAAGGTTCCGGTGACTTGCGCGTCGCGCAAGGCGCTCGGCCTGTTCGTGTATCTGCTGCTGGGCGCGCGCACTCACGCGCGGCGCGAGCTCGCCGCGTTGCTGTGGGGCCGCGCGGACGAGGAAGGGGCGCGGGCGAGCCTGCGTGTGGCGCTGCATCGCCTGCCGCCGGCGATGGCGCGGTGCCTGCGCGTCGGCCGCGACTCGATCGAGCTCGCCGACGTACCGCTGGTCGACGTCGCGCGCTTCGAAGCGCTCGCGAAGGTGGACGACCTCGCGAGCCTCGAATCCGCGACCGAGCTGTACCAGGGCGAGCTCCTGCAGGACTTCGAGGCCGACGCCACGCCGGAGTTCGACGACTGGCTGCACGCGCAGCGTACGCGCCTCGCCCAAGTGGCGCAGCAGGCGTTCGACGGCACGATCGCCCGCCGCGCCGACCTTGCGCGCCGGGACGCGGCGCGCGCGACCGTGGAGCGCGAGTCCGCGCTGGCGGTGGGCAGGCGCTGGGCCGAGCTCATGCCCGGCGCCGAAGGGGCACATCGCTGGCTCATGGAGCTGTACCTCGACATGGGGCGGCGCGATGCCGCGCTCGCGCAGTACGACCTGTGCCAGCGCTTCCTCGCCGTCACCTACGGCCGCACGCCATCGGCGCAGATGCGGGAGCTGTACGAGAGGGCACAGGGACGCGACGCTGCGGACGCGCCGCCGCTGGCCGAAGGGCGTGAGCCGGTCGCGCGGTCGCTGGTGCCCGCGACGAGCTTTGTCGGCCGCATCGAGGAGCTCGCTGAGCTCGACCGCCTGCTCGCCGATCCGAATTGCCGGCTGCTCACCCTGCACGGGCTCGGCGGCTCGGGCAAGACGCGCCTCGCGCACGCGCTCGCCACGCAAGCCACCGCACGCTTTGCGCAGAGGGCGGCGTGGGTGGCGCTGGAGGCCATCGAGTCGGCGGATGCGCTTCCGCTGGCCATCGCCACCGCGCTGGGGCGCGAGCTGCCGCCGCGCGGCGACCGGGCCGACGCCGTGGCCGGCATGCTGGCGACCCAAGAACGCCTGCTG
>JADLEZ010000350.1 GCA_020845855.1 Burkholderiales bacterium | reverse complement strand
TGTTCACGGCTTACAACGCGCGGGCTCGCTCGCGCAGCACGAATTTCTGGATCTTCCCCGTCGCCGTCTTCGGCAACGGCCCGAACACGATCGTCGTCGGCGCCTTGAAGTGCGCGATGCGGCCGCGGCACCAGGCGATGAGAACGCGCGCGTCCACGCCTTCGGCACCCGGCTTGAGCGTCACGAACGCGCAGGGCGTCTCGCCCCACTTGTCGTCGGGACGCGCCACCACGGCGGCTTCCATCACCTGTGGATGCCGGTACAGGCACTCCTCCACTTCGAGCGAGCTCACGTTCTCGCCGCCGGAGATGATGATGTCCTTGCTGCGGTCCTTGATTTCGATGTAGTTGTCGGGATGCCAGACGGCGAGGTCGCCCGAGTGGTACCAGCCGTGCGCGAACGCGTCGCGGGTGGCGCTGTCGTTGCGCAGGTAGCCCTTCATGATCGTGTTCCCGCGCAGCATGACCTCGCCTAACGTGGCGCCGTCGCGCGGGACCGCTTCGCCGGTGGCCGGATCGCCGACCTGGAACTCATCGAGCGTGGGCATCGGCACGCCCTGGCGCGCCATCTGTCGCGCCCGCGCGGTGAGGTCGAGGTCGCCCCACCCGTCCTGCCAGGCGCACAGCGTGGCCGGTCCGTACGACTCGGTAAGGCCGTACAGGTGCGTCACGCGGAAGCCCATCACCTCCATCGCCTCGATCACCGCCGAGGGCGGCGCCGCGCCGCCGGTGGCGACGTCCACCGCGTGGTCGAAGCGCAGCTTCACGTTCGCGGGCGCGTGAATCAGGAGATTGAGCACGATCGGCGCGCCGCACAGGTGCGTGACGCGATGATCGCGGATCGCCGGAAAGATGAGCGCCGGATCCACCTTGCGCAGGCAGACGTGCGTCGCGCCGGCCGCGGTCACCGCCCACGTGTACGTCCAGCCGCAGCAGTGGAACATCGGCAGCGTCCACAAATACACGCTGTCCGGTGAGAGCTTGAAGGCGAGCGCGTTGCCGAGCGCGTTGAGATACGCGCCGCGATGATGGTAGACGACACCCTTGGGATCGCCCGTGGTACCCGAAGTGTAGAGCAGCGCAAGCGAGTCCCACTCGTCCAGGGGTCCCGGCCACGCGAACGACGGATCGCCTTGCGCAAGCCAGTCCTCGTAGCGCGCCGACCCGAGACGCTCGCCGGGCGGCCCTTCGGCATCGTCGATGTCGATCACGAACGGCGGCGAGGCAAGCTGCGCCAGCGCCGGCTTGACCACGGGCGCGAACTCGCCGTCGGCGATGAGCACTTTCGCGCCCCCGTGCGCGAGGCAGAAGGCGATGGTCGCCGCGTCGAGCCGCACGTTGAGCGGATTGAGGATCGCCCCGAGGGCGGGCACCGCGTAGTGCGCTTCCAGCAACGCAGGGACGTTCGGCGCCATGACCGCCACCGTATCGCCGCGCCGGATGCCGTGCGCCGCGAGGGCGGACGCGAGCCGCCGGCACCGTGCCTCGAACTCGCGATAGGTGTACGCAAGCCGGCCGTGGCGCACGGCGACCTTGTCGGGGTACACGAGCGCACTGCGCTCGAGGAACGCGACCGGCGTCAGCGGAACGAAGTTCGCGCGGTTGCGCGGCAGCGGATCAGCGGTCATCGAGACTCCCATCCCACTCACGCGCCCGTCCGGTTGCGCAGCAGCCGCTGCTGCTCGCGGTTCCACTCGCGCTCCTTGATCGCCTCCCGCTTGTCGTGCTGCTTCTTGCCCTTGGCAAGGCCGACTTCGAGCTTGATGCGCCCGCCCTTGTAGTGCAGGTTGAGCGGCGCCAGGGTGTAGCCGGCGCGCTCGACCTTGCCCACGAGGCGGTTGATCTCCTCCCGGTGCAGCAGCAGCTTGCGGGTGCGCGTCGGGTCGGCCTGCACGTGGGTGGACGCGCTCGCGAGCGGGGTGATGTGCGCGCCGAGGAGCACGATCTCGCCTCCTTTCACCACCACGTAGGCTTCCTTGAGATGCGCGCGCCCGGCACGCACGGCCTTCACTTCCCAGCCTTGCAGCGAAAGGCCGGCCTCGAGGCGTTCCTCGATAAAATAGTCGTGGAACGCCTTCCGGTTCTCGACGATGCTCATGGTAGTTTGACGTTGCGGCACTCCATTCTAGAATTTATCTCAAATGCAGCAAAGGATTTCGAGCGCATGCGCAAACCGGATCGCGGACGTGGATTGCTAACATGCAACGCGTCCAGCGCTCCGTGCTCGTGCCTTACGGCGCGCGGCAGATGTTCGACCTCGTCGACGACGTCGAGCGCTATCGCGAATTCCTGCCATGGTGCGGCGGCAGCAAAGTGCTGGGCGAAGGCCCGCAAGGCAAGCGGGCGCGCATCGACATCGACTTCCACGGCGTCAAGGCGTCGTTCACGACTGACAACCTGAACGCACCGCCGGAGTCGATCGACATGACCCTGGTCGAAGGCCCTTTTCGCGAGCTGCGCGGCAAATGGACGTTCCACGCGCTGCGCGAGGACGCGTGCAAGGTCGAGTTCACGCTGGTCTACGACTTCAAGACCAACGTCCTCGAGGCGCTGGTGGGGCCGGTGTTCAACGAGATCTCGCACCACTTCATCGACGCGTTCGTGCGCCGCGCGCAGGCGCGCTACCGGTCGACACCATGACGCTGACGGTCGTCGTAGCCTACGCCGCGCCGGACACGGAGGCGATCGTGCAACTGCGCGTGGAAGACGGCGCGACGGTAGAGGACGCGGTGGCCGCCAGCGGATTGCGCGAGCGTCTCGCGCTGCCGGCCGCGATCGCCTACGCCATACACGGCCAGGCGGCCACGGCCGCAACACCGCTCGCTGCCGGCGATCGGGTCGAGATCACTCGCCCGCTGGCGGTCGACGCCAAGGCGGTCCGCCGCGCCCGCGCCGCCGGACATCCACTGACTCGAACGCGCAAGGCCAAGCGGTAGCGGGCCCGGCCCTTTGTCCTCCCGCGCGGATTCGGTCATTATCCAGGAGCCTAAGCTCGAATCCAGGTTTCGCTGAAGGCCAAGAACGCGGTGCTGCCGTCCTTCCGGCCGGCGAAGTCACGGGGAAACGGCCTACCCTCGACGGCCTTGCCGTTGATGGTGGCGGTTGCCGTGCGCGCGTTGAGACACGAAAGGGGCTGGCCGGCTCACTCCCTCGCCCCGGCGCGCCGCAGCTCCGCCGCCATCGCCTGCTCGTTGCCGCGCAGCGCCCACGCGAGCGCCGTGCCGTCGCTGTCGTTCTTCTGGTTCACGTCCGCGCCCTTGGCGATCAACAGCGTGACGGTGGGACCCTTGCCCTCGCGCACGGCCATCATGAGCGCCGAGGTCCCGTTGGGCGACACCGCGTTGATCTGCGCGCCTTCGGCGAGGAGGTACTGCACGACGGCGTCGTGGCCGCCGGCGGCGGCGTAGATGAGCGGGGTCCACCCCGGGTTGTTAATCTCGGCGCCGCGCGCGCGCAGCTTCTTCACGAGTTCGAGGTGCCCGTTCAGCGCCGCCGCCATGATCGCCGAATCGCCGACTGCGCTGCGCGCGTTGACGTTGGCCTTGGCCGCGAGCAGCACGTCGACCGTCGCGGTGTAGTTGCCGCGCGCCGCCAGCACGAGCGCCGGCTCGCCGTTCGGGCCGACCGTATTGGGATCCACACCGCGAGCGAGGTACTCGCGCACCTGCGCCACCCGGTCGTTGCTTACCGCGATGATGAAATCCTCGTACAGGTCCGCGCGCGCAGGCAGCGCGGCGACGAGGGCAATGAGCAGCAGGAACACGCGCCGCAGGGCCGCCCCAAGGCGCGGCCCCCTTTGGGGGGAGGCGGCGCGCAGCGTCGCTTCGGAGGGAACAAACATAGGCTTAGGCATGGGCAGGTCGGTCGGCAATGCCGAACAGGCGGAAGAAGTTTTCGGAAGTCGCGCGGCCGATCGACTCGGCGGTGGTATCGCGCAGGCGCGCGATCTCCTCCGCCACGTAGCGAACCCACGCGGGCTGGTTGCGCTTGCCGCGGTACGGCATCGGCGCGAGATAGGGGCTGTCGGTCTCGATCAGCATGCGCTCGAGCGGCACCCGCCGCGCGACGTCCTTGATCGCGACCGCGTTCTTGAACGTGACGATCCCCGAGAAGGAGATGTGGAAGCCCAGGTCGAGCGCTCCCTGCGCCACCTCCCAGGTTTCCGTGAAGCAGTGCATGACGCCGCCGGCCTCGGATGCCCGCTCCTCGCGCATGATCGCGAGCGTGTCGTCGGCCGCCGAGCGGGTGTGGATGACGAGCGGCTTGCCGGTCTCGCGCGCCGCGCGGATGTGGCGGCGGAAACGCTCGCGCTGCCACCCGAGATCGCCTTCGAGGCGGTAGTAGTCGAGGCCCGTCTCGCCGATCGCGACCACCTTCGGCGTGGCCGCCTTCGCCACCAGTTCCTCGACACCCGGCTCCTGAGTGTCCGGGTAGTCCGGATGAACGCCGACCGTCGCGTACAGGTTGCCGTGCGTCTGCGCGATGCTCACGACCGAAGGCCACGCCGCGAGCTCGACGCTGATGCACAACGCATGCGTGACCGCGTTGTCGCGCATCGCGCCGAGCAGCGCGGGCAGCTCGCCCGCGAACTCCGGGAAGTCGAGGTGGCAGTGGGAATCAACGAACATCAGTTGACAGGAGTCAGTTGACCGTAGCAGCGGCGATTTCGGTGGCGGCGCGGACGCGCCGGGCGACATTATCGCCGATGAGACAACGGCGCTCGATGCGCCGCCACGATGCGGCGGGTCAGGACGTCGCAACTGTCAACTGCCAACTGACTCCTGACAACTACATAGTATGCGTCGGCCGTGTCGACGCGAGCGTCTCGCCCAGGATCTTCTCGATGGTGGCGCGGGCGGCAGCCCCCGTCTCGTCCTGGGTGAACTGCACGCCGATGCCCTGGGTGCGGTTGCCTTGCACGCCCTCCGGTGTCAACCAGACGACCTTGCCCTGCACCGCCAGCCGGTTGGGATCGTCCATGAGCGAGAGCAGCATGAACACCTCCTCGCCCAGCGTGTACGGGCGCGAAGTCGGAATGAAGATCCCGCCGCCGCGCAGGAACGGCATGTACGCCGCGTACAGCGCGGCCTTTTCGCGGATGTTGAGCGACAGCACGCCCGGCCGGGCGACGCCGGCGGCGGGACTTGCAAGCGGTTTCTTGTCGGCCATCAGCGAAAGAGGTCCCGGTAGGCGAAGAGCAGGGATTCGGCGACGAGCTTCGGTTGCAACGGATGCGCGACCAGCGCGCGCTGCCGCAGCAGCAGCCGATGATAGCGAAACAGCGCCACCGGCGCCACTGTGGCGGCAAGGGCGTGCAGTGCGTCGGCGAAGTCGGGGTTGCGCAGCGGCGGTGCGCCGGCCGCGGCGCGCGCGAGGTCCGCCGTCCATGCGAGCAACCAATCGAGCGCAAACCCGAGGCGGTCCTTGCGCTCCTCGCGCTGCCGCGCCTCCAACCGCGCCGCCAGCGCCACCGCCGGCAAGGCCGACGGCTTGGCGAGCGCGGCGAGCCACACGCCGCGCTCCTCCTGCCACGCGGGCTCGGCAAGGGCGAGCGCACGCAGGGGCGCGCCGCCGGCCTGGGCGAGGATCGCCGTGGCGTCGGTCACACCCTGGGCCTGCAGCCATTGCCTGGCCTCGTCCGCGGAGGGCCGGGGTGCGGCAACGAAGCCGCAGCGGCTGCGCAACGTAGCCGGAATGCGGCCTGGCTGGTGGCTCACGAGCAGGAGGTAGGTGTCGGGGGGCGGCTCCTCGAGGGTCTTGAGCAGCGCATTACCCGAGGACACGTTCAGCGACTCCGCGGGGTAGACGATCGCAACCTTGCGTCCGCCGCGATGACTCGTGAGCGTGGCCCATTCGGTCAGCTCGCGGATGCGGTCGACGCCGTAGGGATCCTTCTTCTTCTCCTCGGTGTCCGCGTCGGCTTCGATCCGCTGCACCATCAAGAGGTCGGGATGCTGCGCCGACGCGGCATAGGTGCAACTCGGGCACGCGCCACAGGCGAGGGCATCGGAGCGCGGCGACTCGCACAGCAGCGCCCGCGCGACATTGAGCGCGAACGCGCGCTTGCCGATGCCGCCCGGGCCCGTGATGAGCAGGGCATGCGGCAACGTCGCCCGCTTCGCGAGCAGCGCCACGGCCGGCGCCGCCTGCCACGGCAGGAGCTCGGGCCACGGCGCGGCCGGTACCGGGTCCGCTTCCTCTACCATCCGGCCACCAGTTCCGCGAGCTCGGCGCGTACGTCCGCGACCGGCCGCGAGGCGTCGATCACGCGAAAGCGCCGCGCGAACTCATGCGCCCGCGCGAGATAGGCCGTGCGAACGCGGGCGAAGAACGCCTGCTCCTCGCTCTCGAACTTGTCGAGGCTGCGTCCGCCCGCCTGCGAGCGCAGCAGGCGCTCGCGCGACACGGCGAGGGGTACGTCGAACAGGAGGGTAAGGTCGGGTTGCAGGCCCGGATGCACGATGGCCTCCAGCGCCGCGATCTGCGCGGTCGGCACGCCGTGCCCCCCACCCTGGTACGCGTAGGTCGCGTCGGTGAAGCGGTCGCACAGCACCCAGTCGCCGCGGTCGAGCGCGGGCTCGATGACCTGCACGACGTGCTCGCGCCGCGCGGCGAACATGAGCAGCGCCTCGGTCTCGTGCGCCATCGGCACGTGCAGCAGGATGTCGCGCAACTTCTCGCCGAAGGGCGTGCCGCCCGGCTCGCGCGTGGCGACGAGGCGATGGCCGCGCGCCGCGATCGCTTCCGCAAGCCATGCGGCGTGCGTGCTCTTGCCCGCGCCGTCGATGCCTTCGAGCGTGATGAAGCGGCCTCTCACGACTATTTTCCGCCCTTCTGGAACCGCGATACCGCGCGGTTGTGATCGGCGAGGCTGGACGAGAATTTCGACGTTCCGTCGCCGCGCGCCACGAAGTACAGGTAGTCGGTCGCGGGCGGATTCAGTGTGGCATCCAGCGCCGCCTGCGACGGTAGCGCAATAGGGGTAGGCGGCAGGCCTTCGCGCGTGTAGGTGTTGAACGGCGTGTCGGCCTCGAGGTCGCGGCGGCGCAGGTCGCCGTCGAACCTCGTCCCCATGCCGTAGATCACCGTGGGATCGGATTGCAGCCGCATGTTCTTGCGCAGCCGGTTGACGAACACCGAGGCGATCAGCGGGCGGTCGACCGCCTTGCCGGTTTCCTTCTCCACGATCGACGCGACGATCAGGGCCTCGTACGGTGTGGCGAACGGCAGGTCGCCCGCACGCTGCTCCCACGCCGACGCGAGGCGCGCGTCCATCGCCCTGCGCGCGCGCTGGAGAATCGCCAAGTCGGTGCTGCCGGCGGCGAAGAAGTACGTGTCGGGGAAGAATCGCCCCTCCGGCGGGCCGGTCGCGCCGAGCTTCGCCATGATCTCGCTGTCGGCAAGGTCGAGGATGGTGTTCTTCACGTCGGGATTGCCGCGCAGCACGCGCTTCACGTCGCCGAAGGTCGCGCCTTCCACGATCACGAGCGAGGTCTGGGTGACGTCACCCTGCGTGAGCTTGGCCAGGAGTCCCGGCAACGTGGTGCCGGCTTCGATCTCGTAGCTTCCGGCCTTGATGCCGCGGTCGAGGCCGCGCACGCGGGCGAGCGCCACGAGCGCGATGGGATACGGGAGCACGCCGGCCGCACCCAGCTCGCGCGCGACAGTCGCAAGCGACGAGCCCGGACGCACCTCGAACGCGAGCGTCGCGGCCGGCACGGCGAGCGGCTCGGTGTAGGCTTTCCACGCGAGCCATCCCGCGGCACTCGCGCCCGCCACCAGCAGCAGCAAGAACAGCCGGAAGATGCGATTGACCGCCGCGGCGCTTGCCATGGTCCCATTATAATCATCCGATGCCCTTCGCCCGCTCCCGACGGCGTTCGCCGCGCGGCTTCACGCTGATCGAGATCCTGGTCGTCATCGTGATCCTCGGCGTGCTCGCCGCGCTCATCGTGCCGAACGTGCTGTCGCGACCGGACGAGGCGCGCACGGTCGTGGCCAAGAGCGACATCGCGGCGATCATGCAGGCGCTCAAGATGTATCGCCTCGACAACCAGCGCTACCCCACGGCCGAACAGGGCCTCGCCGCGCTGGTGGCCAAACCCGAGCAGCCACCGGTGCCGCCGAACTGGAAATCCGGTGGCTACCTCGAGAAGGTCCCGAAGGACCCGTGGGGCCGCGCCTACGTCTACGTCAACCCCGGCGTGCGCGGCGAGATCGAGGTCATGAGCTTCGGCGCCGACGGCCAGGCCGGCGGCTCGGGCGTGGATGCGGACATCGGCTCGTGGGATTTGTAGCGCTCCGCCAAACGCACATGCGCCGGCGCCGCGCCGTGTCCGGTTTCACGCTGATCGAGATCCTCGTGGTGCTGGCGATCGTCGCCATTGCCGCGGGTGTCGCCATCGCGGTCCTCGACGGCAACGACAGCGAACGCGCCGTACGCGAAGCGCGCCGTTTCGCGGGTGCGCTGGAGCATGCGGCGGCGCGGGCCCAGGTTCGCGCCGAGACGCTCGGCGTGTCGGCCGACGGCAGCGCATGGCGCTTCTGGCGCCGCGACGAGGGCGGCCGCTGGCAGCCGGTCGGCGACGACGACGTGCTCGCGACGCACTCGCTGCCCGAGCCCCTGCGGCTCGCGGCGACGACGTACAGCGGCCGCGCGATCGAGCCGGGCGCGATCCTGCCGCTACGGCCTACCGGGCGCAACGAGCCGTTCACCTTCGAGCTCGCCGCCCGCGACGGCGCGCTCATGCTCGCGGCCGATCCGCTCAACCGCGTAAGCGTGAGCAAGGCGTCGCCGTGAGCGTGGACGCACCCCTGAGCCCGCGGCGCGGCTTCACGCTGGTCGAGATCCTGGTCGCGCTCGCGATCCTCGCCATCGCGCTCACGGCAGGCATGCGCGCGCTCACCCAGGCCACGGATACGGCCTCCGCGCTGAAGGCGCGCACGCTGGCGCTGTGGGTCGCCCAGAACCGCCTCGCGGCCGCGCAAATCGCTACACCGTGGCCCGCGCTCGGCAGCTACCACGGCGAAGCCGTGCAGGCCGCCGCGTCGTTCACGTGGCAGGCGACGGTGAGCGCCACTCCCAATCCCGCCTTCCGCCGCATCGACATCACGGTGGCGGAGCCGCACGCACCCGACTACGCGCTGGCGAAGCTCACGGGCTTCCTCGGCGATCCGGAGCCGCGGCGATGAGGCGCGTGGAAGGCTTCACCCTGGTCGAAGCGCTGCTCGCGCTCGCAATCTTCGGCGTCATCGCCGTGCTGTCGTATCGCGCGACGGCGTCGCTGTCCGAAGGGGAGGCACGCCTGTCGGCAGAGGCGCAACGCTGGCGCGCGCTGGAAACGCTGTTCACCCGCATCGAGGCCGATTTCCGGCAGGCCATTCCGCGCAGCGCGCGCGTGGGCGCGACCCGTGAGCCGGCGTGGCTCGGCACCGCGTTCGACGGACACAGCGCGCTCATGTTCACTCGCGCGGGCTCCGAGTTCGCGCTCGAGCCCGGTCCTGCCGGGCAGCGCGTCGCCTACCGCTTGCGCGACGGCACGCTCGAGCTCGCGTACTGGGCCACGATCGATCACGTCGACCGCGCGCAGCCTGCCGTGTATCCGCTCGTCACCGGCATCACCGGCTTCGAGCTCGAGTACCTCGCGGGCAACGGCGCGTGGCGCAATCGCTGGCCGCTCCTGGGTGAGGACGACCTGCCGCGCGCGGTACGCCTCACGCTCACGCTGGACGACGGCGCGACGATCGACCGCTGGTTCACGCTGCGATGAGACGGCGGACGACTACCCTCCGCGCTGCGCGCTTCGGGGCTTGTTCGCGCTCGGCAGCGGCCCTTCGCGCTCACGCACGGGGTGCCGCCCTTATCCTCGCCATGCTCGTTGCGGCGTTGGCCGCGACCGTCGCGGTCGCGCTGGCCGGCGACCAGCAGCGATGGTTCGCGGACGTCGGCAACCGCCGCGACCAGGTGCAGGCGCAATCGTTGGCGCTCGCCGGCGTGCAATGGGCGCGCCAGATCCTGCAGCAGGACACGCGCTCCGGCAACCTCGATTATCTCGGCGAGGTCTGGTCGTACCCGCTGCCGCCGACGCCGATCGCCAACGGCTCGATCGAAGGCCGCATCGAGGATGCGCAAGGTCGACTCAATCTCAACAACGTCGCGACGGACGGAGTCCTGGGCAATGTCGAGCGCGCACGGCTTGCGCATTTGTTCCGCGCAAGGGGTGTGGACGCGAAGGCGCTCGACGCGCTCGCCGACTGGATCGACGAGGATTCGGCCACGCGCGCAGGCGGCGCCGAGGACGACTTCTATGCGCAACGGACCCGCGACGCGCTGGCCGCCAACGCCCCGCTCCTGCGCAGCGCCGAGCTCGCCGCGGTGCGCGGCGCGAGCCCCGAGGCATGGGCCTCGCTGGCGGCGGACGTCGTGGCGCTGCCGGCCGGTACGCAGCTCAACGTCAACACCGCAAGCGCCGACGTGCTGGCCGCGGCCGTTCCCGACCTCGCCGGGGAGAAGCTCGCGAGCTTCATCGCCGAGCGCGCCCGCAAGCCGTTCACCACCCTTGCCGAGCTGCGCGAGCGCTTGCCGCGGGGGGTGGGGTTGCCGGAAGGCGCGTCGTTCGCGTTCGCGAGCAGCTACTTCCTCGTAAGCGTGAAATCGCGGCAGGGCGACGCGGTCGCGCAGGCCCGGGCGCTGCTCAGGCGCGAGGGCGGCAGCTGGCCGGTCGTCGTTTGGCAAACGCTCGAGTAGGCGATGCCGGTGCTCCGCGTCCTCGTCGCTGCCGCGCCCTCGCCTGCGCAGGACACGCCGTGGGCGCTGTACGACGCGCAGGATCGTCTCGTGCGTTCCGGGGTTGGTCCCCCGGCGTCGTGGCCGGACGCCGCGCGCCGCGAAGCGGTGCTTGCCGCCGCCGCCGTGCGCCTCGCGCGCGTCGTGCTGCCGCCGATGCCCGCCGATCGGGTGCCGGCCGCGGCCGCGTTCGCCCTCGAGGACCAGCTCGCCGGCCCCGCGCAGGCGCAGCATCTCGTGGCGTCGAAGCGCGCCCGCGACGGCGCGGTGGAAGTGGCGATTGCCGCGCGCTCGTTGTTCCCGCGCTTGCGCGACGGCTTCGCGCGCGTCGTCGCGGAGCCGTCGGTTGCGCCGGTGCCGCCCGGCGGCACCTGGCGCTGGTACGCCTCGGGCCTTGCGGGCGGCTTCGTGCGCCGGCCCGACGGCAGCGCATTTGCGGCCGGCACGCCGGAGCGCGGCGGTGCCGCGCCGCCGGAGCTCGCGCTGGCGCTGGCGCGCGCCGACGCGCCACCTCCGCGCGTCGAAGTTGCGTTCCCGATCGAGGACGCAAGCCTCGCCGCATGGTCCGCGCAATGCCGGACCACGTTCGCGCGCACCCCGGCGTGGCGCTGGGACCAGGACGGCAGCGCGCTCGCTGCCGCCGGCGACCTGTTGCAAGGAGAATTCTCGCGCACGCCGCGCACAGCGCCGGTTTCCGCCGCGGGGCGATTCCGGTGGGCACTGGGCATCGCCGCGGCAGCGCTCGCGCTCCATGTCGCGGGCACGCTCGGGCAGTGGGCGTGGCTTCGCTACGAAACCTGGCAGACCGCGCGCTCGATCGTCAGCACGGCTCGCAACGCAGGAGCCGGCGAGGCCGCCGATGCCGACACCGCAGCGGCGGCGCTTGCCAAGCGCTTCGCCGCCTATCGCCATCGCGCGGGGCTCGCGGCGCCGGATGACGCACTGCCCCTGCTCGCGCGCGCGGCCGCCGCACTTGCCGCATTGCCGCCGGGGGCGCTCAAGTCCGCGACGTACACCGCCGGCACCTGGACATTCGACTTGGGCAAGGTCGATCCCGCGGCCGCCGCCGCGCTCGATCGCGGGCTCGCGACCGCCGGCCTTGCGACACTTGCCGCCACCACGGCCGCGGGCACGCGCATGCGCGTGTCGCCCGCACCGGGGACCGGGTTACCGTGATCGCAATGTCCGCGATCGCCGATGCGTGGGCACGCGCTTCCGTGCGCGAGCGGCGGATGATCGCGGTCGCGGGCGTGGTCGTCGCCGCCGCGCTCGGCTGGACGCTGGTCTGGCAGCCTGCCGTCGCCGACATCGCACGCCTCGAGCGCGACCTGCCGCGCCAGCGCGCGGTGCTCGCCGCCGCGCGCGCGCAGGCCGACGCGATCGTGGCCCTCGAGCGCACGCCGGCGCCGGTGCGCACGCAGGAGCCGCTGGCCGCAGTCGAGCGCGTCGTCGCCGAGCGCGGCCTGCGTCCCGCGGTGAGCCTGCTCGACTTTTCCGAGGGCCGCGTGCGCATCACCTTCGCCGCGATTCGCTTCGATGCGTTGCCGGGCCTCGTCGATGCGCTCGCGAAAACGGCGGGCGTGCGCGTGACGGACGCTGTCGTCACGCATCGCGTCGAGCCCGGCATGGTGCGCGCGGAACTGGTGCTCGTGCGATGAAGCTCGCCGCCGTGACGCTCTTCGCCGTGGCTTGCTTCGCCGCGGCGCTCGCGTGGTTCGCACCCGCCACACTCGTCGACCAGCGCCTGGCGCAGGCAACCGCGGGCAAGTTGCGCCTCGCCGACGCTGCGGGCACGGTGTGGAACGGCCGCGGCATCGTCGCCGACAGCAGCGGCCGCCTCGGCATCCCTGTCGCGTGGCGCGCGTCGCCCACCGCCCTGTTGCGCGGCGTGGTGCGCATCGAGTTGCAACCGATGTCGGGCGCAACCACGCCGACCGGCCTCGTCGAGCTCGCCGACGGCACCGTGGCGCTGCGCGCCGCGGCCGTGGAAGCGTCCGCGCAGTCGGTTGCCAGCGTGCTTCCGGGGCGTGCGCTGCCCGCGCTGGGCGGCACGCTCAGCGCATCGGCACCGGCGTTCGCGTGGTCCAAGGGCGGCGGCAGCGGCACGATGGACGTCCGCTGGCACGGCGCGCGCCTCGTCGTTGGCGATCTCGTGGCCAACCTGGGGAATGTCGAGCTCGCGATCGCGCCGCAAGGCAGCGGCATGAATGGCCGGCTGGCGAGCAGCGGCGGCGACGTTCGCGTCGACGGCACGCTCTCGCTCACCGGCGCGAGCTTGAGCGTCGACGCCACGGTGACGCCGGCGCCGACCGCGCCGCCGCAACTCGCGCTCGCGCTCGCAGCACTCG
>JADLEZ010000349.1 GCA_020845855.1 Burkholderiales bacterium | reverse complement strand
CGGTGCGCGTGGACGGGCTCACTGCCCTCGCGGAATTCGCGCGCCGCACGCGCGTCCCGGTGTGCTCGAGCGAGCTTCTGGCGAGCCGCTGGGGCTTTCGCGATCTGCTTGCGCAAGTTCCGGTCGGTATCGTGATGTTCGATCTGTGCTGGGTAGGCGGCCTTTCCGAAGGCCGCAAGATCGCGGCGATGGCCGAGGCGTGGCACCTGCCGGTCGCGCCGCACGATTGCGTGGGCCCCGTCACCCTGACCGCCAACGTGCACCTCGCCGTCAACGCGACCAACGCGCTCATCCAGGAAATCGTGCGCGCGTCGTTCTTCGGCTGGTACGGCGAGCTAGTCACCGATCTGCCGAAAGTCGAGCGTGGCCATATCCATCCGCTGCACGGCCCGGGTCTCGGCACGCGGCTGCAACCCGGCCTGCACCAACGCAAGGACGCCACGGTGCGCCGCACCGGCGCGCCTGGCCCGGCGCGCTGACGGGTCGCGATTCGTCCCGGCCTTGTCGGGGCGGCTTTCATGAGGACGTACCTCGAGGAGGACTCCAGATGACCAGGACATTCGAACAACTCGAGCATGCCGTTGCCGGGGATGGCTCGCGCCGCAAGGTGTTGCGCACGCTGGCTGCCGCCGCGACGTTGCCCTTGCTGCCGTCGCTGGCGCGGGCGCAGAGCGGCAAGAGCGTGATGCGGGTCGCGCATGTGTTGACCGAGCACGACAACGTGCACCGGGCGGTGGTCAAGTTCAAGGAAGCCGTCGAGAAGGGCACCAAGGGACAGGTCGAGGTGCAGATCTATCCCAACTCGGCCCTGGGCAGCCTGCGGGTGACGTTCGAGAGCATGCAATTGGGCAACCTCGAGGCCGGCGTGTGGGACGCGGCGACTCCCGCCAACGTGACCCCGCAACTCATGGTACCGGAGCTGCCGTACATCTTCCGCGACCTGAACCACGTGCACCAGGTGATGGATGGGCCCATCGGCCAGGAGATGACGAAGGCGCTGCTCGACAAGGCCAAGGTGCGCACGCTCGCGGTCTACGACACGACGTTCCGCAAGATCTTCACCAAGCCCCGGCCGATCAACGTTCTCGCCGACATGAAGGGCTTGAAGCTCCGTGTGCCCGAAGCGCAGGCCTACATCCGCTGCATGCAGCTCCTGGGCGCCAATCCCACGCCGATCGCCTGGGGCGAGCTTTACACGTCGCTCGAGACGGGCGTGGTCCAGGGCTTCGAGAACAAGTGCGAGGCGGCCTACAACGCGAAGCTGCACGAGCAGACGAAGTTCGCCGCCTACACCGGGCACATCTTCGTGCTGAACCCGCTGATGATCAGCGAGCGTTGGCTCGGCGCGCAATCGAAGGATACGCAGCAGGCGATCCTCGATGCGGCGCGGGAGAGCATGGCGTGGCAACGGGCCGAGGCCCCCGCGAGCGAGAAGGCGTTCGAGCAGAAGATGCGCGCCTCGGGGGTGACGTTCACGAGCCCGGATCCGGCCCCCTTCCGCCAGGCCGTCGAGCCCTTCTACAAGGAATACGGGGACAAGATCAACGCCGCCGCGCTGATCAAGAAGGTGCGCGAAAGCTAGCATGCCGGGTGCGGACTCGGCGGCCACGAACGCCGCGCAGGGGCCCACGGCGGACGCCCGGCCCAAGACCCTGCGTACGCGCCTGTGGCGCGCGTACGAGGTCGCCGTCGACGTCGTGGCCGTGGCGCTTTTCAGCTTCATGGTCGCGGTCACCGCCATGGGCGTCTTCTTTCGTTACGTGCTGAACGACGCCCTGCCGTGGGCAGAGGAGGCCGACCGTTACCTATTCATCTGGCTGAGCTTCGTCGGCGCATCGATCACCATGCGCCACAACGCGCACATCGCGGTGGACATCGTCGTGCGCTCGTTCGATCCCGCGCAACGCCGATGGATCGCGCTGTTCGCGGGCGTCTGCATGCTGATTTTCCTGGCGGTGGTGTTTCGTGCGAGCGAGCCGGTCATCGAGGTCACGAGCTTGAGCCGCACCACGGCCACCGATGTGCCGATGAGCTGGGTCTACATGGCAGTTCCGGTCGGCTGCGTCCTGATGGGAATCGAAACGCTGCGGCTGACGATACGCACCTGGCGTCGCCTCGGCAGCGAGGTGCGTCAGTGATCCTCGTATTGCTGGTCACCTTCGTCGCCTTGCTGCTATTGGCGGTGCCGGTGGCATTTGCCATGGGGTTGGCCGCGATCACCGCAATCGTCTGGCAGGCAAAGACTCCGCTCAACACGGTGGTCACGCAGATGGTCTCCGGGATGGACTCCTTCCCGCTGATGGCGATTCCCTTCTTCATCCTGGCGGGCGAACTGATGGAGCGCGCCGGCATTTCCGAGCGCCTCGTCAATCTCGCCAAGGCCCTGGTCGCGCACATCCAGGGCGGACTGGGGATGGTGGTGATAGTGGCCGAGTACCTCTTCTCCGGAATCTCCGGGTCCACCGCGGCCGATGTCTCGGCGGTTGGATCGCTGCTGATCGGGCCGATGGAGCGCGCGGGCTACAGCAAGGGCCAGGCGGTGGCGATCGTCAGTTCCGCTACGGCCATGGGCATTCTCGTGCCTCCCTGCATCTTCATGATCGTGCTGGCGAGCATGACGAACCAGTCGATCGGCGCGATGTTCGTCGCGGGGTTCCTGCCGGCGATCGTGATCGCCGCGGGCCTGGTCGCCTATGTGTACTGGAAAGCGGGGCGACTGAAGATACCGCGCGAGGCGAAGGCGAGCCGCCGGCAGCTCGCGAAGGCGCTGGGCGACGGCGCGATCGCGATGGTCATGCCGGTCATCATCTTCGGCGCGATTTTCGGGGGCGTCACGACAGTCACCGAAGCCGCCGTGGTCGCGGTGCTGTATGCCGCCTTCGTCGGCTTGGTCGTCTACCGGCGCTTCGGTGTGCGGGATCTGCCGCAGATCATGGTCGCGAGCACGATCAACAGCGCGATGGTCATGTTCCTCATCGGGACCGCCACGGTCTTCTCATGGGTGCTCACGGTCGAGCGCGTGCCGCAGGCGGTGGCGGCCTGGGTCACCGGCATCTCGTCCTCCCCGTGGTTCTTCCTCGTTCTGAGCAACCTCATCTTCATCGTCTTCGGCGCGATCCTGGAGGGTCTGCCGGCGCTGATCGTCTTCGTTCCCGTCATGTACCCGATCGCCCAGCAGTTCGGCATCGATCCGCTCCACTACGGCATTCTGATCATCGCCTCCATCGGGATCGGGGTATTCCTGCCTCCGATCGGGATCGGGCTTTTCATCGCCTGTGCGATCGCCAGGATGAACATCGCCGACTCCGCGCGGCACATGGCGCCTTACCTCGTGATCCTCTTCGCGGGGTTGCTGGTGGTGACGTTCGTGCCCTGGGTCACGCTCGTGCTGCCGCGCGTGCTTCTGCAATAGGCGCTACAAGGCGCCATGCACACCGAGCAGACCTGCACCATAACGATCTCCTGTGCCGATCGCGTGGGGATCGTCGCGGCTGTCAGTCGCTTCATCGCCGATCGCGGCGGATGGATCACCGAGGCCAATCATCACTCGGATCGGGCCCTGAAGCGCTTCTTCATGCGCCAGGTCGTCACGGCCAGCTCTCTGGCCGAGCGGGATGTTTCGCTCGATCGATTTCAGCGGGAGTTCACCCCGATCGCGCGCGGATTCGACATGACGTGGTCGATCTCCGATTCCAGCGTGCGAAAGCGTGCGGTCATCCTGGTCAGCAAGTACGACCACTGCCTGGCCGACCTCCTGTATCGATGGAAAGCCGGAGAGCTGCCGTGCGACATCCCTTGCGTCATCAGCAACCACGACGACCTCCGCGCTTTCGTCGAGGGGCACGGCATTGCCTATCACCACGTTCCGGTGCCGAAGAACGAGGAAGGCAAGCGAACAGCGTTCGAGCAGGTGGAGAGGCTCTTCGTCGACTCGCGCGGGGACGTCATGGTGTTGGCGCGATACATGCAGGTCCTGCCATGGGAAATGACGACCCGCTATCCGGGTCGAATCATCAACATTCATCACAGCTTTCTGCCGAGCTTCACCGGCGCTCGTCCTTACCACCAGGCTTTTGCGCGTGGCGTCAAGCTGATCGGTGCAACCTCGCACTACGTGACCGAAGACCTCGATGAGGGGCCCATCATCGAGCAGGACGTATTGCGTATCGATCACGGCGATACCGAGGATGACCTCATTCGCTATGGCCGGGACATCGAAAAGAGCGTGTTGGCGAGGGGCCTCAAGTACCACATCGAGGATCGAGTGCTCCTTGCCGGGAATCGCACGGTGGTGTTCCGGTGAGTCAGCCCGCGCGATTTTCACTCGCATCATCGACCGAAGTGCGCTGGCGAAGCGCGTGCGCCAGGCCAACCTACACCGGCACGCACCCCGCGATGCCGAGCGGTCCCAGTCCTTCCGCAATCCAGCCGAATGCGATCATCAACGCGCGCACTTGCGCGTCGGTCGTATAGCGGTGGTTGGGCGCGCCGCCCTGGCCCTGGTTGTACAGGCGAAACAGCGCGACGAAGCCCGCGGGGCACGCGCCCGCCGCGTCGGGCAACACCACGCCGAACACGTCGCCCTCGAACGCCCACTTGGGATTGACTTTGACGTCCGCGCACTCACTCGCGAGCGCCGTGTAGAAGTGGGAGCTGCGCTCGCCGAACGCGGTGCTGAAAAAGCGGCACATGGACTGCGATCCGGGATAGCCGTTCGGATACGCCTTGAACGTGAGCCCGGTACGTTTCCACCCGGAAAAGGCGCCGGCGTCGAGCTTGGCGGATTCGGACGGCGTGCCGGTGACGAAGTAGTGGTCCCACGCGTCGTGAAAGTACTCGACCACCTCGATGGTGGGTGCGGTGGACGGCGGCGGGGTCACGGCCGCCGCTGCGGAAACGCCAACCCCCAATACCAGGAACGTCTGCGGGCTGCCGACGCCGCTGCTTACAACTCGGATGAAGGTGTTGCGCTTGCCCACGAACGGCGGCTTGAACACGACGTCGACGGTGCACGCGCCGCCACCGGAGAGCTTGGCGCAGTCGTGGCCGACGATCACGAACTCGAACGGCGCGTCGCTGGTGATGCTTGTCACCGTGACCGCCAGTGCGCCGATGTTGCGCACCTTGAGCGAGGCCGCCATGCTGGTGGCTCCCTGCAGCAGCGGACCGAACGAGGAGGCCGCCGGCATCGCGAGCTCGCCCAGCGTGGGCGGCATGCCCGTCCCCGAGCCGCACGTGCACGTGCTCGGCTTGCCGTCCTCGCACATGAAAAAGCCGGTTGCGGAGCAGGTGGTGGTGACGCTCACGTCCGCCGGGCAGCATTGCTGGGCGAGCGCCGAGCCCATCGGCAGGATCCACGCGGCAGCTATGCACGCGAGCAAAGCGCGAGTCATCTGGTCCTCCCCACGGTCGAGCGCGAAAACGGCACAAACTGCCGCGCGGCGGCGTGACTGGCCCCCGCTTGACGTCCTCGTTCGTCCGATTACCACCGTTCCCGCAAGCCGTATGCCACGCCCTTCATCGGCTTGACCTCGTTGCCGCCTGAGCGGGAAATTCTGCCACCTGTCGTTTTCGCCACTGGGCGGCAGCGTTGCGGGTTCTAGAATCGCCCATGGTCGCCCCTGCGCGCTGACAGGAACCCGCCCATGCCCGACCCGGCGTACCTCGCCGACGTTTCCTCTGCCTTCGTCGCCGCGCTGCAAGAAGCGCAGGGAATGATTTCCGCCGGCGAGGTCGGCGCGCCGCTGGCCGACGTCGTGCGTCACGCGCGCGAGCTGCACGAGATCATGGTCGAGGAGCTCGTGCCCGCGAGCCGGGCCACCGGTGAGTACGCGGGTGGCATGTTCCTCGAACTGGGCGAGCGGCTGTCGGCGCTGGAGCGCTATCTGCAGGGACACCGACACTAATGGGGTCGGACTCGATTGGAGTTCAATCGGGTCTGACCTCTTTGAAGGGTCTCGTTGGCGTGCTCGTGGCGACCGCGCTCATGCACGCGGCGCGGGTGCACGCCGAGGTGTGGGGTTACGTCGACGAGAACGGTAAACCGCACATCGCCACCGAGAGGCTCGACGAGCGTTACCAGCTCTACTTCAAGGGGCCGACCGCGGCCGAGCTTGCCGCGAAGGCGCAGCCGCCGGCGCCGATTGCCACCTCTCCGGCATTCGAGCGCCTCGAGCGCCACCCGAACCTGAGGCGCTACGAGTCGCTGATCGCCCACTACGCGAAGCAGAACGACCTCGATGCGGCGCTCGTGAAGGCGGTGATCGCGGTGGAATCCCGGTACGAGCCCGCCGCGGTGTCGCCCAAGGGTGCGGTGGGCCTGATGCAGGTGATCCCCGAAACGGCGGCGCGCTACGGTGTGGCTGATGACGCGAAGCGAACGGTCGCGCAGAAGCTTCTCGATCCGGCGATCAACATCCGCATCGGGACGCAGTACTTGCGCGATCTCCTGTGGCTGTTCGAGAACGACCTTACACTGGCGCTCGCCGCGTACAACGCAGGCGGGGGCGCGGTGCAGCGTTACGACAACCGCATCCCGCCCTACGCCGAGACGCAGGAATACGTGAACCTCGTCATCCAGTTCTACGCGCTGTACAAGCCACCGCCGCCCCCGCGCAAGCCCGCGCGCATCACGGTTCCCAAACGCAGCGAGCGAAAGTAACGGTCCTCCACGATTGGTGTCGCGGAGCCTGTTCGCTGCCGGGGTCGCCCGTCGAACGGTATTATCTGAAACCGCGTAACGGCGGGCAGACGCCGCCGGTTGGGCCGCGGGCAGCGATAATGGGCGCCATGGAAACTGCCGTCGACCTCACCCAGGACGCCGACACCACCCTCATCCTGAACGAGGCGGACCGTTTCGCGCGCGCGTTCGAGCGCGCGGCGGGTGCGCCGCTGACCGACAACAACTCGGTCAAGCTCCTGCTCGATGCGAGCGGGAACTTCCCGGCGTGGCTCGCGGCGATCGAGGCCGCGCAGCGCTACATCCTGTTCGAGAGCTACTTCATTGCCGACGACCGCGTCGGCCACGAGTTCATCGACGCCCTCGCTGGCAAGGCGCGCCAGGGCGTGCGGGTCTGCGTCGTCTACGACTGGCTGGGCTCGACCAAGTGGAGCCGGCCGTGGGCGCCGCTGCACGCGGCCGCCGCCGAGGTGCGCTGCTTCAATCCGCCGAGCCTCGAAAGCCCGCTTGCGTGGCTCACCCGCGACCATCGCAAATCGGTGGTGGTCGACGGCGAGGTCGCCTTCGTGAGCGGCCTTTGCGTGAGCGAGAAGTGGGAGGGCGATCCCGCGCGGCGACTGGAGCCGTGGCGAGACACCGGCGTCGAGTTGCGAGGCGATGCGGTGTGCGACATCGAGCGCGCATTCGAGCAGATCTGGCGTGCGTGCGGCGGCCAGCCGTTGCCGCCGTTCCGCCGGCGACGCAAGCGCGCGGGCGACACGCGGGTGCGGGTGATTGCCGGCGTGCCCAGCTCGGCGGCCGTGTATCGCACCGATCTATTGGTGGCCTCGCTCGCGCGCGAGCATCTGTGGCTCACCGACGCGTACTTCGTCGGCACCTCGGCGTACACGCAGGCGCTGCGCGCGGCTGCCCGCGACGGCGTCGACGTGCGCCTGCTGGTCCCCGGCGTGAGCGACTTGCCCGCGGTGTCTCCCTTGTCACGCGCGGGCTATCGGGCGCTGCTGGAGGCGGGCGTGCGCGTATTCGAGTGGAACGGCACGATGCTGCACGCCAAGACCGCGGTCGCGGACCGCCGCTGGTCGCGCGTCGGCTCGACCAATCTCAACCTGGTGAGCCTGATCTCGAACTACGAGCTCGACGTGGCCGTGGAGGACGTCGCGTTCGCCGAGCAGATGGCAACGCAGTATGAGGCGGACCTCGCGTGCGCGACCGAGATCGTGCTCAGCAGCCGCAATCGCGTGCACAAGCGCACGGCGCCGCCGACGCAGGTCGAACTCGACGCGGTCGGCCGCGGCGCGAAGCGCGCGATGTCGGGAAGCGCGGGGCGCGTGGCGGCGGGCGCGGTGAGCGTAGGTAGCGCGTTGGGCGCTGCGCTGACCAACCGGCGCGCGCTCGGACCGACGGAAACGAACCTGCTCGCGTGGGTCGCCGTGATCATGGTCGCGATTGCGGTCCTCGCGGCCTTGTTTCCGCATGTCGTGGCGTGGCCGCTCGCGGTGCTGTTCGGCTGGCTCGGCGTGGCGTGGGGCTGGAAGGCGTGGGTGCTGTGGCGCAAGGGACACGGCGCGGGCACTCCTGCCGAGCCGATGGAACGATCCGTCAACCCTTCGGAACCGCCGACCAAGGCTGGTATAATCGACAATTCGCGCCCGTAGCTCAGTTGGATAGAGTACCTGGCTACGAACCAGGGGGTCGTGGGTTCAAATCCTGCCGGGCGCGCCAGATAATCAACGGGTTAGGAGCAGCGCTCCTGGCCCGTTTTTCGCTCTGCGCGACTTTTGCGCGACTTTTCCCTCGACCACCTGCAACTGCCGGGCCACCACGCGCAACAGCGTCGATTCCTGCGCTTTCAGCACCGCGTTCGCCGCCCGAATGAGCTCCGCCAGTTCCGGTGCGCTGTAATGGCTGGTGATGTCACCGGTCTTGTGCCCGAGCAGCACCTTGCGCGTTTCCAGCGGCACCCCCGCCGTACGCAAGCGCCGGCCGAAGGTGTGCTTCAAGTCATGCACGCGCGCCAGCGGTAGTTGCGCCTTTTTCCGCGCCGTTTGCCACGCCGTGTTGTTCATGTGGCGGATCGGCTTGCGCGGCTTGCCTTTGCTCGCGACGAACACGAACTCTTCATGCAGCCCGCGCTGAGCATCGACCACCCGCTTGGCCACGTCGTTTAACACCACGACGCGGTCCTCGCGGTTCTTGACACCCGAGCGCTCGGAGCGACCGCCAAATTCGGCGGGGATCACGAACACCGACGTCTCGAGCTCCGGTACCGGCACTTCCCACTTCCAGCGCAGCTGACACACCTCCTGCTCGCGGCAGCCAGTGTTGACGGCAAAAAGCGCCATCTGTGCCACCGAGCCGGGCAACAACGCAAACAGCCGGCGTTGCTCGTCCCATGACAGCGGATACGGTTTGCGGGCCGTCCTTCTGGTGTCCGGCATGGTGATCAGCGGCGCGGTATCGAGCCACGTCAAACCGTGCTCGTCGCGCCACGATCGCGCTGCCAGATTCAGAATGCATCGCACCACTTCGAGAGCCCGCTTGATCGTCGTTTCACTGACCCCGTCCCGCCGGCGCTGCGCCTTGAAGGGCTCCAGCGTCGCGTCATGGATCTGCCGCAGCGGCCGTTTGCCGATGAACGGTAGCAGCGCGGTAATGTGAAGCGCATCGGTATCGATGCTCGCCTTGTGGGCGCGCTCGATCAGATACTTTTCTGCCGCATCTGCGAAATTGCGTTCAGGGCGCGTACCAAACTCGTGGGCCTTGCGTCGCTCTTCGGTTTGCCGGGCGAGCCATTGTTCGGCTTCTTGCTGACTGACGGCTCCGAGGCGGCGGAAGATTCGCCGGCCTTGGTAGACCTTGTTGACAACTTTGTTTCCATTCCCGTCGGTGATGATTCCCGACGTTCTTGAGCGTCCCATGGTTCTCCTTTCTCCGGCGGACGCCCGCTGCAGAATTTATGCTGTTCGATCCACGCGTCCAAGTCAAGGCGATCGAAGGCGAGCCCCTCCTTCCCGACTGGAATGACGATCAGCCACGGGCGAATGTCGCGGTCGAACACCCGGCGTCCGACCCCGCAGTAGGCTGGGGCGTCGCGATAGCGGATCAGCCGCGGTTGCAGCGCGACGGGCATAGCGAATCGAGGATCGCAATAAAAACCAGCATTACGCAGCGTTGGTCGTACGAGGTTAGAGGCGTCACACGCGTGTTCTCGTCACAGCAGACCACGTTTACCAAGGACTCAATGCCACAACCGTCCATCGCGGAGTCCGTGCGCGGTGGACAGCACCATCAGGCGGGAACGAAGCGCAGCGCGGCTCCGCTTCAAGCGATTGCGACGACAGAGGTGGTATCGGAGGCGGCGTTGATGCACGACGCACCCGTTAACGGCGTCGTTCAACGCAGCCCCGTCTAGGCGTGTTCCATCAGCGAACGAACGACGCGACCAGCGACCGTCAGATGCGACACCGGGACGTCGTCGGCAATCGACGACATCCAGACGAGAGTTCAGGTGGAGCTCGCTAAAGGAAACGAACGGCGGAGTGGGGAGCCGATCGGCTCGGACCGTGCCCTGCCCGCCAACGCGTGCCGTCGTCAGTACGACATCAGCGCGTGCGCCACTCGCTTCTGCGCGCTGTTAGGCGCCTGCTGCGGCCCAAGGCTCATCGCTGAGATACGCTTCACCGCGCGCGAAAAGAAAAGGCCCCCGGTTCTTGCGAACTGAGGGCCTTGCTGTGTGACGCACCGTCGAAGCCATGCGCGAGGCATGACCGACGGCGCATCACCGGACGGCGCCGGACCTTGCGGTCCGACGACGCCCGCTGTGCTCGGACGCTAGGCCGAGCCGACAACCTTACGTCGCGTCTCGCGACCGACCGGAATCGTTTCCGATCGCTTCAAGGGCGGGTAACGACCGCAACGCCAGTCCCCGGGGAACTGGACTTCATGCATGGCGGGATGACCCGCCGGCATGAAGGCTCGTGTGAGCACGATGCTCACCGAAGTCGCTTCGAGTATGGCACCGGCGGCGGGTCCACTTCAAGTGTCAGGGGCGACGAAATGGAGGGTGCAAGACGACAAGCACGCCGAAGGAGGGGCTTTTCGTCTGGACATCGCGCAGGGCTCGAGTCCAATCGCGACGCAAACGCCAAGCGCGTATCGATGGACAAGCTAGCGGACTAGCTTTCTGAGTTCTGAGTTATGCGCACGCGAAGTGATTGCCATTTGATCATACGGCAACCAGCCGAGCGCCTGCTCGATCATCCGGCGATAGGGCGTTTTGATCTGCGCGGGTGCTCTGCGCACGTACTGTTCGGCTCTTGCGCTGTCCGCGATGCTACCCAGAAATGCAACCACTTCAGCACCGGATGGCATCACACCTCGCTCCCCATTGAAGCCACACGACAGGTTGGTCCATACAGCCCCGCTGAGTCCTTTCTTCAGGGCCCAGGTCCTGACTGTGGTCGACTCCATGCCGTAGGCGCGATCGCCCTCTCTGGTCCACATCCCAACATTACGATCCGCCCACGCCCTGTCGGCGGCGTCGTATTCACGCTTTGCAAGCGCCATCCGCGCGGACTCAATCTCCGCGACATTAAGGAGCACCCAGTAGGTCTGCACAGGGGAGCTGTCGGGACAGATGACAAGGGTGATCCGATCGCCGCGGTTGCCTCTTTTTACGCCGGATTCTCTGGCGAATTCAACTGGTAGCATAGGACCGTCAGATCGCCAACGGCCGACGCATGGAAGCGAGCCTGGATCCCATACAAGTGAACCCCAGCCTACACAGGCAACTGGTGAAGTATCGCCGCTGCACACTTCGCGCTCCTTCGCTATCCACGTCCAGAATCACGTCT
>JADLEZ010000348.1 GCA_020845855.1 Burkholderiales bacterium | reverse complement strand
GTCAGCATATCCGCCCAGATGTTGCGCGCCCAGCCCCAGGCGAAATCGCCTTCCAGCGCGCTCGGCCCCGGCGACAGCCCGCCCGACCCCGGCACGCCGAGGAACGTCTTCTTGTCGCGGTCGTACTGGTGCACCGAGGCGACGTGCACGACGTCCTTGTCGGTGATGAAGCTGTAGCAGGTGTTGTTGATCACCGGCGCTGCGTTGGGCGGCATCCCATCGAACGCGTTGAGGATCGCGGCTGCCGCAACTTTCGCGTGCTGGTTCGCCATGTGGCCGGACTTGGGCATCCCCGGCGCGATCTGGATCGCGTCGCCCAGCACGTGCACTTTCGGCACCTTGATCGACTCGAACGTGAGCCAATCGACCTCGCACCAGCGGTTGTTGGCAGTGATCACGCCGGCCTGCGCCGCGATCGCTCCCGCGCGCTGCGGCGGGATCACGTTCAGCACGTCGGCCTTGACGTCCTCGTGGACCTCGAACTTGGCGGTGAGTGTGCCGACGTCCACCCCGGTGAGCACGTAGTTCGGGCGATACTCGACGATCCCCTTGTAGTCCTCGTTCCAGGCCCGCATGAACAGGCCCTTCTTCGAGGTCACGTCCTCGTTGCCGTCGAGGATCAGCACCTTGCTCCTGGGCTTGGCGCGCTTGAAGTACCACGCGATCTGGCACGCGCGCTCGTACGGCCCGGGCGGGCAGCGGTACGGGGCCTTGGGAATCGACATCACGTACACCCCGCCGTCACGCATGGCGACGAGCTGCGCGCGCAGCGCCTGCGTCTGCGCGCCGGCCTTCCACGCGTGCAGCACGCGCTCCTGCGCGCCGGGCGTGCTCATGCCCTGGATGTCGCCGTAGAGGAAATCGATACCGGGCGACAGTACGACGCGGTCGAACGCCAGGTCCTGCTGGTTGGAGATGCGCACGGTGCCGCGTGCGACGTCGATGCCCTGGACGGTGTCGACGAGCACCCGGATGCCGCGCTTGACGAGGCCGTCGTAGGTCATCGCCATCTCGGACAACTGCCTGCTGCCGCCGAGAACGAGATTCGACAGGGGGCACGAGGTGAACGACGGATTCGCGTCCACCAGCGTGATGTCCAGCGTGCCCTTGCTCCACATCGATAGATACTTGGCGGCCGTAGCGCCGCCGTAGCCGGCGCCCACGACCACGACCTTGCGACTGCCGCGACTCGGCGATACCGCGCAGCCCGCGAGGGGGCCGGCCGCGATGGCCGCGGCGCCGAGGGTCTTGAGGAACTCCCGCCGTTGCGTTGTCATTTCGTCCCCCTTACTTTTGCGCGGCGAAGAAACCCGCCGTGAGGTCGATCTGCTCGTCGGTATAGCCCTTGGCAAGCTGCGGCATGATCGTGCCGGTCGCCTTGCCGGCCTTGAACTCCTGCATCTTGCGCACGAGGTCCGCCTTCGTCTGGCCGGCGAGTGAAGGTACGATGCCCTGGCTCTTGCCGTTGGTGCCGTGGCAGTTCGCGCAGCTCGACGCGATGTTCCGGGCGAGGTTGGGGTCGGGGGACTGCGCGGCGGCAAGGCCGGCGGCCGTGACGAGGACAAATGCAAGCGGAATGGAACGCACGGTGAAGGCTCCCTTTCGTTCGGTTGGAACGACTCTTCTGCGCGGCGACACCCGCCGCGAGCGTTTCTCGCGTGCATAGGATATCGGAAGGCGTGATGCCCGCGGTGGCTTTGTACATGTGGAATTCGCTTTCGTCCTGCGGAAGCCATGGGCGCGTTCGCAATTGATCTCCGATGCCGCCATTTTTTATGGTGAAACAATGAATTATGATCGGCCTCGTCCGCGCTTCACCCGAATTCTTATATAAGATATGAATGCTGCGCAGCATCGCGAAGGCGCGACGAAGTGTGAAAATATTCCACGAGATGGAAATTGTTTTTAACATAATGATTATTATGCAAAAATTATCCATTGCGGCGCGATAAAATATCTTGCCAAAGCACGCTGTCTCTTGTTATCGTGGTTCCAAGTCACGAGGCGCGAAGTCCAGGCATCCCCTCACTTCGCACTGCAAGGGTGTAGGAGTCGTGCCACTTCCGTCCTAGCCCGCCAGACCGGCCAAGCGATCCAAAGCCGGTCCGTGCCGCGCAGCCGAACGCATCTGGGATGCCGAGGCTCGCGCAAACAGGGTGACGCGCCAGTGCGTGCGCACCCGCCAATCGATGGGCAACGACGAAAGCGAAGGAGTAACGGCAAAATGAACTACGATCTCGAAGCGGCACGACTGAAGAAGGACTGGGCGGACAATCCCCGCTGGAAGGGCATCAAGCGCGGCTACACGGCGGAAGACGTCGTGCGCCTGCGCGGGTCGATCCACGTCGAGCACACGCTCGCACGCCGCGGCGCGGAAAGGCTGTGGAAGCTCGTCAACGAGGAGCCGTTCGTTGCCACGCTGGGCGCGCTGACTGGCAACCAGGCGATGCAGCAGGTCAAGGCCGGACTCAAGGCCATCTACCTGTCGGGCTGGCAGGTCGCGGCCGATGCCAACGTCGCCGGCGAGATGTATCCCGACCAGTCGCTGTATCCGGTGAACTCGGTGCCGAGTGTCGTCAAGCGTATCAACAACACATTCGCCCGCGCCGACCAGATCCAGCACATGGAAGGCACGGGCCGTATCGATTTCTTCGCGCCGATCGTCGCCGACGCGGAAGCCGGCTTCGGCGGCGTGCTCAACGCGTTCGAGCTCATGAAGGCAATGATCGAGGCGGGTGCGGCGGGCGTGCATTTCGAGGACCAGTTGGCGTCGGTCAAGAAGTGCGGCCACATGGGCGGCAAGGTGCTGGTGCCCACACGCGAGGCCGTCGACAAGCTGATCGCCGCGCGGCTCGCCGCCGACTGCATGGGCGTGCCGACCGTGATCCTCGCGCGCACCGACGCGGAGGCGGCCGACCTCGTCACTTCCGACATCGACGCCAACGACCGGCCCCATCTCACCGGCGAGCGGACGATCGAGGGCTTTTTCAAGGCGCGCAACGGACTCGAGCAGGCGGTATCGCGCGGCCTTGCGTACGCGCCGTACGCCGACCTCATCTGGTGCGAGACGGGCAAGCCGGACCTCGCGTTCGCCAAGGCGTTCGCCGATGCGATTCGCGCGAAGTTTCCGGACAAGCTCCTGGCGTACAACTGCTCGCCGTCGTTCAACTGGAAGAAGAATCTCGACGACGCCACGATCGCCAGGTTCCAGCGCGAGCTGGGCGCGATGGGCTACAAGTTCCAGTTCATCACGCTCGCCGGCTTCCACAGCCTCAACTACTCGATGTTCAACCTCGCGCACGGCTACGCGCAGAACAACATGACCGCATTCGTGGAATTGCAGGAGGCGGAGTTCGCGGCGATGGCGAAGGGCTTCACCGCGGTCAAGCACCAGCGCGAGGTGGGCACCAGCTATTTCGACGCCGTGACGACCACGATCCAGGGCAGCCAGGCGTCGACGACGGCGCTGAAGAATTCAACGGAAGACGAGCAGTTTCTGGAGGCGGTGGCTAACGCGTAGTTGCGATACATCTTGGGCTGACGGCCAGCAGCGGTGTTGGATTGGAGGCGGGGCGCCGCAAGCGCCCCGCTTTTGTTCTTATGCGACCGCGCGATGCGAGCGCTTGCGAACCCTGACGGGTTCGCGATGTCGGATACCGCATGGCCGAAGAACTGCTGACCAACCCGCCGACGCAAGCCCCTGACCGCATCCGGACTTTTTTCGCGCTGGTACCCGAGGAGGACGTGCGCCTGCAGTTCGTGTCGCTCGCGCGCGATGTGGCCCGGCGTTCGCGCGGCCGCGCTGTATCCGGCGATCACATCCACCTGACGGTTGCTTTCCTGGGCGATGTTCCGCTTGCCCGCGTCCCGGAGTTGCGCGCGATCGGCGAGCGCCTGCCCAGGCGCGGCGCCAGGCTCGCCTTCGACACGCTGGGGGCATGGCGCGCGTCCGGCGTGGCATGGATCGCCCCGTCCGAGGTCGCCGAGACGCTGCTGATCCTGCACGCCTCGCTCCACGAAGCGCTGGCCGTGGCGAACTTCGGCGTCGAGACGCGGCCGTTCCGGCCGCACGTGACGCTCGCGCGCCGTTGCGTACAGCCGCATCCGCGCACGCGTTGCGCACCGATACACTGGCCGGTGGAACGACTCTGCCTGGTCGGTTCGCAATTGCGGCCGGAGGGCCCGCTGCACTCGACGCTTGCGGAGTGGGTGTTGGGGGCCTGAAGCGGGGTCTAAAGCGGCGTCCAGGAAATGGGGTCAGCGGCGTCCAGGAAATCGGGTCAGAGCCGAATTTCTGCTTCGTCCCCGGCCTGCGATACATCCAGCGGCTGCGCCCGCAGGACGAAATTCGGATCTGACCCTGCTAACCGACTTCCACCGGCCGCGCCGGGTCGGCGCTCCACTCGCTCCATGACCCGGGATATAGCCGCGTGCCGTGCAGGCCCGCCACCTCCATCGCGAGGATGTTGTGGCAGGCGGTGACGCCCGAGCCGCACTGGTGGACGACCACGTCCTCCGACGCGCCGTCGAGCACGGCGCCGAACTCCGCGCGCAGGAAGGTGGGATGTTTGAAAGTGCCGTCGGCGGTGAGGTTTTGCGTATATGGGCGGTTGCGCGCGCCGGGAATGTGCCCCGCGACCGGATCGAGCGGCTCCTGCTCGCCGCGGAAGCGCTCCGGGGCGCGCGCGTCGAGGATCACGAGGGTCTGGCGGGCGAGGCTTGCCATGACGCCGGCGGCATTGACCGTGGGCGTGACCCGCTTGATGGCGAACCGGGCAGGTACAGGCTTCACGGGATCCGCGCTGACCACGCGCCGTTCGCCGATCCACTTCGCGTAGCCGCCGTCGAGTACCGCGGCGGCCTCGAAGCCCAGCCATTGCAGCATCCACCACAGGCGCGCGGCAAAGGCGCCGCCCGCCTGATCGTAAGCGATCACTTGCTTGCCCGGCCCGATACCCAGCCGCCCGAAGGTCGTGGCCGCGGACTCCGGCGTGGGCAGCGGATGGCGGCCGTTGCTGCCGGTGAGGGTTCCCGACAGATCATGATCCAGATGCACGAACACGGCTCCGGGGAGGTGCCCGGCGTCGTATTGCCCGCGGCCCCATCCGGGCTTGGCCAAGTCGTGCCGGACGTCACATATCACGAGGTCCGGCTGCGCGAGCCGGGCATCGAGATCGGCGGTCGAAATGAGCGTACGGAATATCACGCCGCGATACTACGCTACGCGCTCGGAGGCGCTTCCGTTTCACGCGGGAAAGTAGGGTCAGACCGGTCTGACCCTACTTTCCCGAAAGGAGCGCTTCCATCTCGCGCCGGTAGAACTCGTGGAAGTGCTGCATGCCGTCTTCCATCGGCGACTGATAGGGCCCGACCTCGCTGCGGCCGGCGGCGTACAGCGCATTGCGCCCGGCGTCCATGCGCTCGGCGATCTCGTCGTCCTCGATCGCGGTTTCCATGTATGCGGCCTGCTCGGCCTCGACGAACTCGCGCTCGAACAGCGCAATCTCCTCGGGGTAGTAGAACTCGACCACGTTGAGGGTCTTGTCGACCGCTTCCGGCACCAGCGTGCTGATCACGAGCACGTGCGGATACCACTCGACCATGATGTTCGGGTAGTAGGTGAGCCAGATCGCGCCGTGCTTCGGGAGTTCGCCGCGGTAGTAATCGAGCACCGCCTGGTGCCACCGCTCGTACTTGCGCGTGCCCGGCTTGGCGAGGTTCTGGTTGATGCCGACCGTCTGCACCGAATACCACTCGCCGAATTGCCAGGCGAGGTCGTCGCAGGTGACGAACTGCCCGAGCCCGGGGTGGAAGGGAGCGACGTGGTAGTCCTCCAGATACACCTCGATGAACGACTTCCAGTTGTAGTCGACGCGGTGGACCTGGATCTTGTCGAGCACGTAGCCCGAGAAGTCGAAGGCCTTGACCGACATCGACGCCAGGTCGCGCGCGACGTCGCGCGGGCCGTCGAACAGAAGCCCGTTCCAATTCGCAAGCGGCGTGCGCCCGAGGTTGAGGCAGGGGTTGTCCGGGAAGTGCGGGGCGCCCAGAAGCTCGCCGCGCAGGTCGTAGGTCCAGCGGTGGATCGGGCAGACGATGTTGGCGGCCGTGCCGCGGCCGTCGAGCATCTTCGCCTGCCGGTGGCGGCAGACGTTGGACAGAAGCTCGACGCCAGTCGCATTGCGGACGAGCATCTGCGTGTTGTTCCGGACCTCGAGCACCTGGAAGTCGCCCGCGTTGGGCACCATGAGCTCATGGCCGACGTAGCCCGGCGCGCGGGCCATGAGGTGCCGGCGCTCGGCGGCGAGCACCGCGGGATCGCAATACCACGAGGCAGGAAACTGCGTGATCGCCTGGCGCAGGCGACCGGCGGTGGCGAGGTCGGACACGGCCCTACCCTTTCGTCGCAAGTCTCGGTTGCAAGCAACCAACCCAACCCAACAACCCGGAGCGATACCCCCCGTCCCGGACCGCTTTGCCAAGTCGGCCGCACGAAAGGTCTCGTTGCGGGCCGCAAAGTCAGAAGCTGCTATGATATAGCGCTTTCTGCCATAAGGTCAAGACCTTACCGGAAAACTTCTGATTGAAAAAGGGCCGTGCGGCCGGACCTTTTCTGCCTCTTTTGGACCTCGATGACGTCTCCGCCACCCAAGGACTTCGAAACCGCGCTCGCCGAACTCGAGGGGCTGGTCGCCGCCATGGAGAGCGGTCAGCTCGCCCTTGCGCAGTCGCTTGCCGCGTACAAGCGCGGCGCCGAGCTCGTCGCGTACTGCCAGGCGGCGCTGAAGGACGCGCAGCAGCAGGTCGAGATTCTGGAGCGCGGTGTGCTCAAGACCTTCGCTGCCGACGGCGAGAATGGATCCTGACCTCACGTTCCCGGTCTGGTCCGAGGAGCGGCGGCGGCGCATCGAGGACTTCCTCGAGCGCGGGCTCGCGCTGCCGCACGCGCCCGCGCCGCTCGCCGACGCGATGCGCTACGCGGTGCTGGGCGGCGGCAAGCGCATCCGCCCGCTGCTGGCCTACGCCGCGGGCGAAGTCGCCGCGGCCGACCCCGCCGTGGTCGACGCGCCGGCGGCGGCGGTCGAACTGATCCATGCCTACTCGCTGGTGCATGACGACCTGCCGTGCATGGACGACGACGTGCTCCGCCGCGGCAAGCCCACGTGCCACGTCGCGTTCGGCGAAGCGGCTGCGCTGCTCGCCGGCGACGCACTGCAGGCGCAGGCGTTCGTGCTGCTGCAATCTGCGCGCCTGCCCGACCCTGCGGGCGCGTGCGCGCTGCTCGCGGAAGCCGCCGGCGCTTCCGGCATGGCGGGGGGGCAGGCGATCGATCTCGCCAATGTTGGCCGGGAGATGACGCTGCCCGACCTCACGCACATGCATCGGCTCAAGACCGGCGCGTTGATCCGCGCCGCGGTGCGCCTGGGCGCGGCGTGCGGTGAGGCGCTCGACGCGAGCGCGCAAGCCTCCCTCGACGCCTACGCGCGAGCCGCCGGCCTAGCGTTCCAGGTGGTCGACGACGTGCTCGATGTCGAGGGCAGCGCGGCCACGCTCGGCAAGACCGCGGGCAAGGACGCCGCGCACAGCAAGCCCACGTACGTCGCGATTCTCGGGCTCGCGCAAGCGAAGCGGCACGCGCACGCGCTGCGCGACGAGGCGCGCGATGCGCTGGTCCCGTTCGGCGCGCGGGCGCGGCGATTGGCCGAAATCGTCGACCGGATAGTAAAGCGCACGCATTGACCCGCACCATCCGGCAACGCGGGCGCCCGATGCGCGGAGCCGGACCGGCCGCGGCCAATCCGCTACAATCGACTAGCCATGAACCGCCCCGAGCAACCCGCCCGCCTGATGCCCATTCCCGATGTGCAGTCGGGCAGCGACGAGCGTCATATCGCGATCGACCGCGTCGGCATTCGCGGCCTGCGCTATCCGCTCGCTTTCGCCGACCGCGACGGCGTCGCGCAGCCGACCATCGCTGTCGCCAACGTCTACGTTGCGTTGCCCGAAGATCGCAAGGGCACGCACATGTCGCGCCTCGTGATGCTGCTCGAGGAGCGTGCGGCCCCGGGGGCGGAGCCGCTGTCGCTCGCCGACCTGGATGGGCTCCTGCTCGAGCTCGCGACGCGCCTCGACGTGCGCGGCGGGGGCATCGAGCTCGCGTTCCCGTTCTTCGTGCGCAAGACCGCGCCGGTGTCCGGTGTCGCAAGCCTGCTCGACTACGAAGTGCGCATCGCCGGCGAGCTTCGCGACGGTCGCATCACCAAGACCATCGCGGTGGCGGTACCGGTGACGTCGCTGTGCCCGTGCTCGAAGGAGATTTCCGAGTACGGGGCGCACAACCAGCGCTCGACCATCATCATCACGGTGCGCACCGGCGGCACCTTGGACCTGCACGAGCTTTTGCGCATCGCCGAAGACGAGGCGTCGAGCGAGCTCTTCGGCGTGCTGAAGCGCGCCGACGAGAAGTACGTCACCGAGCGGGCGTACGACAACCCGCGCTTCGTCGAAGACCTCGTGCGGGGGGTGGCGGCGAGGCTCGCCGGCGATCCCCGGTTCACGGCGTTCGCGGTCGAGGCCGAGAACTTCGAATCGATCCACAACCATTCGGCGTACGCGCGGATCGCCAGAGGGATGTAGGGGCGAGGGGCGAGGGAGCGCCCCCGCCGATCCGAGCCTGCCGAGTCCGGCGTTCAATTGTGTCATTCCGAGCGCAGCGAGGAATCTCGCCCTTCGCAAATGTAGAATTAGCGGGCCATGCTGCCCGTCGCCGTTTTTCGCTTTTCGCCCACCGAGGATCCGGGCCGCTTCGGCGCCTGGCTCACGAGCCAGGGCATTGCGTGGGAGTTGATACCCCTCGACGAGGGCGCCGCCGTTCCGGCGAGCCCCTCCGGCTGTTCCGGCATCGGCATGATGGGCGGGCCGATGAGCGTCAACGACAACCTGCCGTGGATCGCGCCGATGTGCTCGCTGCTGCGCGAGGCGATCTCCGACGGCACACCGGTGATCGGCCACTGCCTCGGCGCGCAGCTGATGGCGAAGGCGCTCGGCGCGCGCGTTTCGCGCATGCCCGCGCCGGAGATCGGCTGGCTGCACGTCGACGTGTGCGACCGCGGGGCGCGGCGCGAATGGTTCGGCGGCTTGCCGCGTTTTCCCGCGTTCCAATGGCACTACGACGCGTTCGACCTGCCGCCGATGGCCACGCGCATCCTCACCAGCGAGGTTGCCGTCAACCAGGGTTTCGTGATCGACGACCGCCACGTCGGCTTCCAGTGCCACATCGAGATGACGCGCGGGCTGGTCGAGAGCTGGTGCCGCACCGGCGTCAGCGAGTTGCCCGCGCGCTCGACCGCGCATCGGCAAAGCGCCGCCGACATCCAGAGCGACCTCGACGGTCGCCTGGCCGCGCTGGGTGAGGTCGCCGACGGCGTTTACGCACGCTGGGCGCAGGGGCTGCACAAGTAATGGCGTCGATCCAGACGCTGCCTGACCTCCTCATCAGCCAGATCGCCGCCGGCGAAGTGGTGGAGCGGCCGGCGGCGGCGCTCAAGGAGCTGCTCGAAAACGCCCTCGACGCGGGCGCCACGCAAGTCGACGTCGACGTCGCCGCCGGCGGCGTTACGCGTATTCGCGTCGCGGACAACGGCAGCGGCATCGCGCGCGAGGACCTGCCGCTCGCCGTCGCGCGCCACGCGACCTCCAAGATCCGCACGCCGCTCGACCTGGAAGCGATCGCCTCGCTCGGCTTTCGCGGCGAAGCGCTGGCTTCGATCGGCTCGGTGGCGCGGCTTGCGCTGTCGTCGCGTGCCGCGGGCAAGCCGCACGCGTGGCGCATCGAGGTGGAGGGCGGCACCCTGTCGCCGATCGCGCCCGCCGCGCTTGCCGTCGGCACCACGGTCACGATCGAGGACCTCTTCTTCAACACGCCGGCGCGGCGCAAGTTCCTGCGCACCGAAGGCACCGAGTGGGGTCATTGCGAGGAGGCGTTCCGGCGGGTGGCGCTGGCGCATCCGGAAGCCGCGTTCACGCTGCAGCACAACGGCCGCGTCGTGCATCGCCTCCCGGTCGCCGGGCGGCAGGGCCGCGTCGAGCAGCTCGCCGCTGACGGCTTCGTCGCGCACGCGGCGCGCGTGGAGGCCGATGCCGGCGACGTGAAGCTCGAAGGCTTCGCCGTGCGCCCGGCATACGCCGCCCAAGGAGGTGGCCAGTACGTCTTCGTCAACGGCCGCTTCGTACGCGACCGCGTGCTCTCGCACGCGCTGCGCGAGGCCTACCGCGACGTGCTGCATCACGATCGCCAGCCGGCGTACGCGCTGTGGCTCACGATCGATCCGCGCCGGGTCGACGTCAACGTGCATCCGCAAAAGACCGAGGTGCGCTTTCGCGACGCGGGTGCGGTCCACGAATTCGTGCGCCGCGCGGTCGAGCGCGCGCTCGCGGCCACGGCGGCGGAGCAGTCCGCGGTGTCGGCCGCCGAGAAGCTGGGCGTGGCCGCCGCGCGCATCCCGCCGTCCACCGCCCAGCCGTCGCTGTCGTTCGCGACCAACGAGCCGTCGACGTTCTACGCGAAGCTCTTCGGCACCAGGCCCGAAGCGCCGCCGGCCGCGTGGGCTGCCGACGACCCGCATCCCTTGGGCTTCGCGCTCGCGCAACTGCACGGCATCTACATCCTGGCGCAGAACGCTGCCGGACTCGTGCTGGTGGACATGCACGCCGCGCACGAGCGCATCGTGTACGAGCGCCTGAAGACCGTCGCGGATGCGCGCCTGCCGGTGCAGCCGCTGCTGATGCCGGCCACGTTCGCCGCGGAGCCTCTGGAAGTCGCGACAGTGGAAGAAAACGGCGAGGCGCTGGCCGCCCTCGGCTTCGCCATGACGGCGCTCGGTCCCGGGACCCTCGCGGTGCGCGGCGTGCCCGCGCCGCTGACCGACGCCGATCCCGCCGCGCTCGCGCGGGCGGTGCTGCACGACATTCGCGAGTTCGGCGGCACGCAGGCGCTCGCTACTCGCCGCGACGAGCTCCTGTCGACCATGGCCTGCCATGGCGCCGTGCGCGCCAATCGCGCGCTGACCACACCCGAAATGAACGCGCTCCTGCGGCAAATGGAGGCCACCGAGCGCGGCGGCCAGTGTAATCACGGCCGCCCGACGTGGTACCAGCTCTCGCTGTCCGATCTCGACCGCCTGTTCATGCGCGGGCGCTAGGGTCAGATTCGACTTACGTTTTGCGGGCGCGGCAGCAGCATGTTGCGACTCGGCAGGATGCAGCAGAAAGTCGACTCCGACCCCACTTGTTCCGAAGGGTCAGACACCATTTTCTGCTACGGTGTCTCGATGCGGGGCGGCTCGCGAACGCGCCCGCAAAGCGAAAATGGTATCTGACCCTATCGTGCTACTCATGGGCCCGACCGCGTCGGGCAAGAGCGCGCTCGCGATGGCGCTCGCGGAGCGCTTCGGCGGCGAGATCGTGAGCGTGGATTCCGCGCAGGTGTATCGCGGCATGGACATCGGCACCGCGAAGCCCTCCGCCGCGGATCGCGCACGTGTCCGCCACCATCTGCTGGACCTCGTCGATCCGACGCAAGCCTACTCGGCCGCGCGCTTCGTGCGCGACGCGCAGGCCGCCATCGCCGACGTGCGAGCGCGCGGCC
Source organism: Burkholderiales bacterium (assembly GCA_020845855.1). GTDB lineage: Bacteria > Pseudomonadota > Gammaproteobacteria > Burkholderiales > Casimicrobiaceae > VBCG01. The sequence continues at coordinate 8,330 of JADLEZ010000348.1, read as the reverse complement.
GGCCGCCCATCGTCGCCGGCGGCACCATGCTCTACTTCAAGGCGCTGACCGAAGGCTTGTCCGCGCTGCCGCACGCCGATCCCGCAGTGCGCGCCGACCTCGATGCGCGCGCGGCGCGCGACGGCTGGCCCGCGCTGCACGCAGAGCTTGCGCGTGTGGATCCGGTCACCGCGGCACGCCTGCCGCCCACCGACGCGCAACGCGTCCAGCGCGCGCTCGAGGTGTACCTCGTCAGCGGCCAGCCGCTCTCCGCGTTGCAGGGCCGGCGGATGCCGGAGACGCTCGGCGCGACACTGCCGATCGCGCTGGTGCCGGCGGACCGCGCGGCGCTGCACGCCGCCATCGAGCGCCGCTTCGACGCGATGCTCGCCGCCGGACTGGTCGATGAACTGCGCGACTTGCGATCGCGCTTCGATCTCGACGCCCGCATGCCGTCGATGCGCAGCGTCGGCTACCGCCAGGCCTTCGATTTCCTCGACGGTCGAATCGATGCCCCCGCCCTGCGGGCACGGGGGATCGCCGCGACCCGGCAACTCGCCAAGCGACAGCTCACGTGGCTGCGCGCGACCCCTGCCGCGACCTTCGATCCGCAACGCCCCGGACTCGTCGCCGCCGTCTGTGACAGGGTGAAGGACATCGTGTCATAATCACTGTCCCGCCGCCGTCACTTCCCGCGTGCGGGAAGTGACGAAAATACGTGAAATGGCGCGCACGCTCTACGACAAGCTCTGGGACAGCCACGTCGTCCGCGAGGAACCGGACGGCACGGCGCTCCTGTACATCGACCGCCACCTCGTCCACGAGGTGACGAGTCCGCAGGCGTACGAGGGCCTGCGGATCCACGGCCGCAAGGTCTGGCGGCCGCACTCGGTGATCGCCACCGCCGATCACAATACGCCGACCAAGGACTGGCACCAGGGCATCGCCGATCCGATTTCGCGCACGCAGGTCGACACCCTCGACGAGAACATGCGCAGGCACGGGGCCCGGGCTTACTTTCCGTTTCGCGACAAGCGGCAAGGCATCGTGCACGTGATCGGACCCGAGCAGGGAGCGACCCTGCCGGGCATGACCGTGGTGTGCGGCGACTCGCACACGAGCACCCACGGCGCGTTCGCCGCGCTCGCGTTCGGCATCGGCACTTCCGAGGTCGAGCACGTGCTCGCGACGCAGTGCCTCGTCATGAAGAAGGCGAAGTCGATGCTGATCCGCGTCGACGGGCGCCTCGCACCCAGGGTGACCGCCAAGGACCTCGTGCTCGCGATCATCGGCCGGATCGGCACCGCCGGCGGCACCGGCCACGCGATCGAGTTCGCGGGCGAGGCGGTGCGCGCGCTGTCGATGGAAGCGCGCATGACCATGTGCAACATGGCGATCGAGGCGGGTGCGCGCGCCGGCATGGTCGGCGTCGACGACAAGACGATCGATTACATCAAGGGCCGGCCGCTCGCGCCGGCGGGCGCGCTGTGGGACCGGGCGGTCGCGCATTGGCGCACGCTCACGTCCGACGAGGGTGCCCGGTTCGACGCGACCAAGGTGTTCAACGCCGCCGAAGTGCACCCCCAGGTGACGTGGGGCACGTCGCCCGAAATGGTGGTGTCGATCGAGGGCCGGGTGCCCGATCCGGACAAGGAGCGCGACGCGACCAGGCGCGATGGCATCGAGCGCGCGTTGCGGTACATGGGCTTGCAGCCGAACACGCCGATCGATGAGATCAAGATCGACAAGGTGTTCATCGGCTCGTGCACCAATTCGCGCATCGAGGACCTGCGCCAGGCCGCGGCGGTCGCGCGCGGCAAGCGCGTCGCGAGCAGCGTCAAGCTCGCGCTGGTGGTGCCGGGATCGGGGCCCGTGAAGGCGCAAGCCGAAGCCGAGGGGCTCGACCGCGTCTTTCGCGATGCCGGCTTCGAATGGCGCGAGCCGGGATGCTCGATGTGCCTCGCGATGAACGACGACCGGCTGGAGCCGGGCGAGCGCTGCGCGTCGACCTCCAACCGCAACTTCGAAGGGCGGCAGGGCGCGGGCGGGCGCACGCACCTCGTGAGCCCCGCGATGGCAGCCGCGGCGGCTATCGAAGGTCATTTCGTCGACGTGAGAAGGCTCGGATGAACGTCCCCCCACGCTCGCTCCGCTCGCTGCCCCCCGAGGGGGCTGGCCAGTCCCTCGGGGCGGCCCTTCGGGACTGACGATGGAACCCTTCCGCGTCCACACCGGCCTCGTCGCGCCCCTCGACCGCGCCAACGTCGACACCGACGCCATCATCCCCAAGCAGTTCCTGAAGTCGATCAAGCGCTCGGGGTTCGGCCCCAACCTCTTCGACGAGTGGCGCTACCTCGACCACGGCGAGCCGGGGATGGACCACGCGGGGCGTCCGCGCAACCCGCAGTTCGTGCTGAACGATCCGCGTTACCAAGGTGCGTCGATCCTGCTTGCGCGCGCCAACTTCGGCTGCGGCAGCTCGCGCGAGCACGCGCCGTGGGCGCTCTTCGATTACGGCTTCCGCGCGCTGATCGCCCCGTCGTATGCGGACATCTTCCACAACAATTGCTACAAGAACGGCCTCCTGCCGATCGTACTCCGCGAGTCCGAAGTCGACCGCCTGTTCGCCGATACCGCCGCTTTCCCCGGCTTCGAGCTGACGGTCGACCTCGAGCGGCAGGTGGTGTCGATCGTCGATGGATCGCGAGCCTACGGCTTCGAGGTCGAGCCCTATCGAAAGCATCGCCTGCTCAACGGGCTGGACGACGTCGGCCTCACCCTGGAGCACGCGGAGGCGATTCGCGCGTTCGAAACCAAACGATTGCGCGAGTATCCCTGGCTGTAGAGACCTTCTGATTCAAGAAGCGGGGCCAGGGTGAAACCGGCCCCGCTTTTTGCGTGAAAGGTTCGAGAGGTTTCAGATGAGAATAGCGATTCTTCCCGGCGACGGTGTGGGCCCCGAGATCGTGGCGCAGGCGGTGCGTGTTCTCGAAGTACTGCGCGAGGAAGGGCTCACGCTCACGTGGCAGACCGAGCCGATGGGCGGCGCGGGCTACGACGCCGCGGGCGATCCGCTGCCGCCGGCCACGCTCGCGCTCGCGCAGGCCTCGGACGCGATCCTGATGGGTGCGGTGGGCGGCCCGAAGTACGACGCATTGCCGCGCGACAAGCGGCCGGAGCAGGGTCTGTTGCGCATCCGCAAGGCGCTGTCGCTGTTCGCCAACCTGCGCCCCGCGCTTCTCTATCCCGAGCTGGCCGCGGCGTCGTCGCTAAAGCCCGAGGCGGTTTCCGGTCTCGACATCCTCATCGTGCGCGAGCTGACCGGCGACATCTATTTCGGCCAGCCGCGCGGGCGCCGGCGCAATGCGCAAGGCGACGAGGAGGGCTTCGACACCATGCACTACAGCGTGCCCGAGGTCCAGCGCATCGCGCGGGTGGGGTTCGAGGCGGCGCGCAAGCGCGGCAGGCGGCTGTGCTCGGTGGACAAGGCCAACGTGCTCGACACGAGCATCCTGTGGCGCGAAGCGGTGACGGCACTCGCCAAGGAGTATCCCGATGTCGAGCTCTCGCACATGTACGTCGACAACGCGGCGATGCAGCTCGTGCGCAACCCGAAGCAGTTCGACGTCATCGTCACCGGCAACATGTTCGGTGACATCCTGTCCGACGAGGCGTCGATGCTCGCGGGCTCGATCGGCATGCTGCCGTCGGCCTCGCTCGACGCCGCCGGCAAGGGCCTGTACGAGCCGATCCACGGCTCGGCGCCGGACATCGCGGGGCAGGACAAGGCCAATCCCCTGGCGACCATCCTGTCGGCTGCGATGATGTTCCGCTACTCGCTCGCGCGGGCGGACATCGCCGATCGCATCGAGCGCGCCGTGCGCGGCGTGCTGGCGCAGGGGCAGCGCACCGGCGACATCGCGGGGCCGCGCGACAAGGTGGTCGGCACGCGCGCCATGGGCGACGCCGTGGTGGCGGCGTTGCGCCAGCGATGAAGATAAGGGTACGCCGTGCCGAGCCGCGCGACGCGGAAGCGTTGTGCGACCTCGAATCAACGAACCGCAAAGGTGACGAGCATGAAAGTAGGAATCGTAGGGTGGCGCGGCATGGTGGGCTCGGTCCTCATGCAGCGCATGCTGGAAGAGCGGGACTTCGATCACGTCGAGCCGACGTTCTTTTCGACTTCGGCCGCCGGGGGGAGGGGTCCGGACATCGGACGGCCGACGCCGCCGCTGCAGGACGCGGGCGACGTCGCGGCGCTCGCGCGCCAGGACACGATCGTCACCTGTCAGGGCGGCGACTGGACCACCGCCATGTACCCCAAGCTGCGCGAGGCGGGCTGGCAGGGCTACTTCATCGACGCCGCGAAGACGCTGCGCATGAAGGACGACGCCGTGATCGTGCTCGACCCGGTCAACCGCAAGGTGATCGACGACGCGATGCGGCGGGGTGTGAAGAACTACGTCGGCGGCAACTGCACGGTAAGCCTCATGGTGCTGGCGCTCGCGGGTCTGTTCGAGCGCGATCTCGTCGAGTGGATGACGTGCATGACGTACCAGGCGGCGTCGGGCGCGGGCGCCCAGAACATGCGCGAGCTCCTGCAGCAGATGGGTGAGGCCCACCTCGCCGCCAAGGGCCTCCTCGCGGACCCGCAGTCGGCGATCCTGGACATCGACCGCGAGGTCGCGGGTATCCTGCGCGACGACCGCTTCCCGACCGAGCACTTCGGCGTGCCGCTCGCGGGCTCGCTCATCCCCTGGATCGACAAGGACATGGGGGATGGGATGAGCCTGGAGGAGTGGAAGGGCGGCGCCGAAACCAACAAGATCCTCGGCCGTGCGCAGACTGCCCCGATCCCGGTGGACTCGCTGTGCGTGCGCATCGGCGCCATGCGCTGCCACAGCCAGGCGCTGACCATCAAGCTGCGCCAGGACGTGCCGCTGCCTGAACTCGAGGCGATGATCGCCAATGCGCACGAATGGGTGAAGTTCGTGCCGAACCGGCGCGACGACAGCGTGCGCGAGCTGACCCCCGCCGCCGTCACCGGGCACCTCGCGATTCCCATCGGGCGGGTGCGCAAGCTCGCCATGGGGCCGCAGTACCTGAGCGCGTTTACGGTCGGCGACCAGCTTCTGTGGGGCGCGGCCGAGCCGCTGCGGCGGATGCTGCGCATTCTCCTGGGCAAGTTGTAGCCTCGAACGCGTTACTGGCGCGGTGCTTGCTTTAGTGTTTCCCGGACGCGGGGATGGTGGCGTCGCGCCTTTTGGCGAGCGCGATGCGAGCCTTTCCGCACGGTACGGTACCGGTCCGGCAACGCCGACAGGAACGCAACAGCGAGTCGGCAGAAGGTGACTACCAGATATGGTGGTAGCTGCGGGCGGGTACCCAAGCGCTAGCGCTGATCGCTAGTACAACAGCATGAATCCGACTTGCGGCAAAGGCGCGGTTACGGCGAAAAACGCAAGCTAATACCGAGGTTTAGCTTGCACCGCTAAACCCATGATGTTATGTTAGCTTGAGCCAAACAGCGTTTCGCGAAGGGGGCGGTATGCGCGTGAAACCCATGTTCAAGTACGGCCTTGTCGCCGGTGCGCTCGCACTGCCGGCGCTGGCGTACCCACTCGGCCTTGGCCGGCTGACGGTCGATTCGTATGTCGGCCAGCCGCTGTCCGCCCGCATCGAGCTTCTCTCCGCCACCAAAGAAGAGCTGGACTCGCTTTCCGCGCGCATCGCCGACGCCGCGCTGTATCAGCAGAACAATCTGCAATACCAGGGCGTGCTCGCGCGCTCGCGCGTCTCCATCGAGCGCGGTCCCAACGACACCGCGTATCTGCGCGTCGTTTCCACGGCACCGGTGACCGAGCCGTACCTCGATCTGCTGGTCGAGGTGAACTGGGCGTCGGGTCGCGTCGTTCGCGACTACACGTTCCTGCTCGATCCGCCGGGCACGCAAGTCGCATCGACGGCCGAGCCGACCACTCCCCTGCGTCAGGGCGCAGCGCCCGCGCCGCGGGTGCAGCCCACGCCGAGTACACAGGCCCCCGTCGCCGCCGCAGCGCCACCGGCGCCACGCGCCGCGGGCGATCAATACGAGGTCAAGCGCGGCGATACGCTGTCGAAGATCGCCAAGGATTACAAGCCGGAAACGGTGACGCTCGACCAGATGCTGGTCGCGCTGTTCAAGAGCAACGCGAGCGCATTCGAAGGCAACAACATGAACCGCCTGCGCACGGGCGCGATCATCACGATCCCGAACGCCGCGCAGGCCACGACCGAGGCCGGCAACGCGCAGGAAGCCACCCGGACCGTGCAGGTGCAGGCGAGCGACTGGCGCGCCTATCGCGATCGCGTGGCGGCTGCCGCGCCAACCGCCGGGGAAGGCACCACGCGCGAAACCGGCGGTCGCATCGGCACTGCGGTACAGGAGCGCACCCCGGCCGCGCGCCCGGGCAGCGATCAGCTGCGTGTATCGAGAGCCGACGCATCCGGTGGCGGTGGCGCCGCCGCGGCGGAGACCGCGGCGTCGCAGGCGGCTGCGCTCAGGGAAGCGCAAAGCCGCATTGCCGAGCTCGAGAAGATGGTCGCCGACCTGCGCCGCGCGAATGAGCTGCGCAGCGGCACCATGGCGCAGTTGCAGACGCAGGCGGAAAAGGGCAAGGCCCCGGCGCCGCCGCCTCCACCGACGCCGATTACCAGCGCGGCGCCCCCGAAGCCCGCCGCAGCCGAGCCGCCGAAACCGGCGGTGGTCGAGCCGCCGAAACCCGCGGCTGTCGAGCCGCCGAAGCCGGCGGTGGTCGAGCCCCCGAAACCCACGGCCGTCGAGCCGCCGAAGCCGGCGGTGGTCGAGCCCCCGAAACCCACGGCCGTCGAGCCGCCGAAGCCGGCGGTCGTCGAGCCGCCGAAGCCCGCGGCGACGGAGCCGCCAAAGGTCGCCGAGGCGCCGAAGCCGCCGCCCAAGCCTGCGCCCAAGCCCGCAGCGAAGGAGCCACCGGGCTTCTTCGAAGACCTGCTCGGCGGCACGCCATTGTGGGCGATCGGCGTCGGCGCCCTCGCGTTGATCGGCGCGATCGTGGCGCTGTTCGCTGCGCGCCGGCGCAAGACCACCAAGTTCGAGGACAGCATCATCTCGGGCACCGACATCAAGACCAACACGGTGTTCGGGTCCACCGGCGGCGGCGTGGTGAACACGGGCGACAACTCGCTCGCGAGCGACTTCAGCCGCGAGGGCCTGGGCAACATCGACACCGACGAAGTCGACCCGATCGCCGAAGCCGAGGTGTACTTGGCTTACGGACGCGATGCGCAGGCCGAGGAGATCCTCAAGGATGCGCTGAAGAAGGATCCGCAGCGGCAGGAGATCTACCTCAAGCTGCTCGAGATTCACGCACAGCACAACAAGCCGTCGGCGTTCGAGACGGTGGCCTCGGAGCTGTACGCGGTCACCAGCGGCCAGGGCGACGTGTGGCAGAAGGCGGTCGGGCTCGGCCGCCAGCTCGATCCCAGCAATCCGATGTTTGCCGAAGGCGGCGCGCCGGCGCCGCGTCCGGCGGTCGCCGCCGCGGCCGCTGCGGCAGCGTCCGCGGTCGAGATGCGCGAGGAGTCGCTCGAGATCGACAAGGGCGATGGAGTCGAATTCCACATGGACGAGGAAATCTCGATCTCGCCCACGTCGGGTGCCAAGCCCAAGTCTCCGGCCGACATCCTCGCCGGCGCCGAGCTGGAACTCGACCGGACGGCGCGTCTGTCGGCGGCGGAGTTCGATCCCGACAAGACGCAGGCGCTGCCAAGTTCGGCGCTCGCCGCGGTGAAGCCTGCGCTCGAGACCGCGCAAGCCCATCTGCAGGAAAAAATGGAATCGGTCAAGGACAAGGCGGCCGAGAAGTTCGACCTCGACTTCCGCCTCGACGACATCGATAAGCCGGCGCCGCTGGGCAAGCCGCGCATCGAGCCCGTGCTGGAAGCTGCCGGGGTGGGTGCGCCGGTGGGTCCCGCCGCCGCTCCTGCTCAGCTCGCGCGGCCCGCGGCCGCACTCGAGCTCGACAAGCTCGACCTGTCGTTCGACCCCGAGCGCTCGACGTTCGAGGATCCTACGCCGTCCGTGCTCGACGGCCAGTGGCACGACGCCGCGACCAAGCTCGATCTCGCCAAGGCGTACCAGGAGATGGGCGACGTCGAAGGCGCGCGCGAGATCCTGCAGGAGGTGCTGCACGAGGGTGACGATCAGCAGAAGGCGGAAGCGAAGTCGCTGCTGGCGAAGTTGGGCTGATTCAGAAGTCAGAAGACAGGAGTCAGAAGTCAGAGGGCCACTGCCGCCACGCGGCAGCGAGGCCCTTCGCCTTTTCTGTCTTCTG
>JADLEZ010000347.1 GCA_020845855.1 Burkholderiales bacterium | reverse complement strand
CGCCGATCACCGCATGATTGAGCACGACGGCCTGGATGCCGATCAGCGAGCCGTCGCCGATGGTGCAGCCGTGCAGCATCACCTGGTGACCCACCGTCACCCGCTGCCCGATCGCCATCGGCACGCCAGGATCGACGTGCAGCACCGCGTTGTCCTGCACGTTGCTGCCCTCGCCGATCACGATCGGCTCCGAGTCGGCGCGGATGACCGCGCCGGGCCACACGCTGGTGAGCTCGGCCAGCGACACCCTGCCGATGAGCGTGGCGGTTTCCGCCACGTAGGTCGATGCCGAAACGGACGGCTCGTGGTCGCGAAACCGGTAGCGGGGCATGGCAGGCGGCTCCTGGTGGACAAAGAGCTATGTTCGCATTGTTCGAAGCCGTGCGTCCCGCCGCCGTTAAAGCCTGCGCCCGCCCCCCGGCGGCGAGGCGTGCCAGAATCGCGGTCAAGCCGGGTGAAAGAGGCGCGATGAAGAAGCGATCCGTCCAACCGAGGAAGCCGAGCCGCGACGAAGCGATTCAAGCCGTCCGCACGCTGATCCGCTGGGCTGGCGACGACCCCGACCGCGAGGGCCTGCTGGAGACGCCCGACCGGGTGGTGCGCGCGTACCGGGAGTTCTTTTCGGGCTACGAGCAGGATCCAGCCGGGATCCTGGCCAAGACCTTCTCCGAAGTCGACGGCTACGACGAGATGATCGTGATGAACGACATCCGCTTCGAGAGCCATTGCGAGCACCACATGGTGCCGATCATCGGCAAGGCGCACATCGGCTACCTTCCCGACAAGCGCGTGGTCGGCATCAGCAAGCTCGCGCGGCTGGTCGAGGTATACGCGCGCAGGCTGCAGATCCAGGAGAAGATGACGGTGCAGATCGCCGACACGCTGCAGGACGTGTTGCAGCCGAAGGGCGTGGCGGTGGTGGTCGAGGCCGCGCATCAGTGCATGACCACGCGCGGCGTGCACAAGCCCGGTGCGGCGCTGGTTACGAGCCGCATGCTCGGCGCCTTCCGCAGCGACCAGGCCACGCGTCGCGAGTTTCTTGCAATCCTCGCGCGCAGCAGCAGCGGCGCGTTGCCGAATACGTAAACTGTCGCGCGACACTCTCATCGGCGACGGCATCGCCGTTGCGCAGGATCGAGGACGTGATCACCCGCGAAAGGCTCGTCGCGCTGCCGGATGGCTGCATGTGCGTGACCGGACAAGGTCTTGGAGGCATTCGATGAAACGCATGTTGGCAGCACTGTGTCTCATGGTCGCGCTCGCGGCGCACGCGCAGGAGCCCTACCCCAATCGCGCGGTAAAATTCGTCGTGCCGTTCACGCCGGGCACCGGCATCGACATCCTCGCGCGCACCCTCGGGCAGAAGCTCGCCGACGACTGGAAGGTGCCGGTGGTGGTGGATAACCGTCCCGGTGCGAGCGGCGCGATCGGTACCGATGCCGTGATCAAGGCGCCGCCCGACGGCTATACGCTGCTGATGTCGGCGGTCTCGCTCGTGCAAAACGTGAGCCTCGCCGCCGTCCCGCCCTACGACCCGGTCAGGGACCTGGTCGCCGTGGCGCCGCTCGCGATCGGCAGCTTCGCGCTGGTCGCGCATCCGTCCGTGCCCGCGAAGAGCGTCAAGGAGCTGGTCGCGCTCGCCAAGGCGAGCCCCGGTAAGCTCAACTACGCCTCGCCGGGCAACGGCACGCCGCATCACCTCGCCATGGAGCTCTTCAAGGCGAGAACCGGCGTAGCCATCGTGCACGTTCCGTACAAGGGCACGGCGCAGGCGGTGCAGGACCTCGTTGGCGGGCAGGTGCAGGTGGCGTTCCTGCCGGTGCACGTCGCGCTGCCGCAGGTCGAGGCCGGCCGGCTCGTGATGCTCGCCTCCGGTGGCGCCGCGCGGACCGACGTCACGCCCAACGTGCCATCCCTCGCGGAGGCGGCCGGCGTGGGCGATGTCGTCGCGGACATCTGGTACGGTCTGTATGCGCCTGCGGGTACTGCGCAACCGGTCGTCGAGCGCCTCAATGCGGAGGTCAATCGCGTGCTCGAGAATCCGGAAGTCGTGCGCACGCTCGCAAGGCAGGGCCTAACTCCCACCGGCGGCACGTCCGTGGAGTTCGCCCGGTTCACGAAGTCCGAGCTCCAGCGATGGACGGCGGTCGTGCGCACGCAGAAGATCCGCGCTGACTGAGGATAATCTCCCTCCAAGGAGAAAGAGCCATGGGATGCTGTCACGTCGATTTCGCGCTTCTCGAGGGAAGCGATCGCGGCTTCACTCTCGGCATGCCGACGTTCACGTTCGGCCCCGGCGTGCTCGCCGAGGCGGGCGACTGGGCCCGGGAGCTCGGGCTGAAGCGCATCGGGCTGTTCACGGATCGCAAGCTCGCCGGCGGCGAGCACGTGGCGAAGGTGAAAGGCTCGCTCGCCACTGCCGGTGTCGACGTGGCGGTATTCGACGAGGTGCGCATCGAGCCGGACGACTCGTCGCTCAAGGCCGCCACCCGCTTCGCAGCGGAGGGGCGCTTCGACGGCTACGTGTCGGTCGGCGGCGGCTCGGTGATGGACACGTGCAAGGCGGCGAACCTGTACGCCTCGCACCCGGCCGAGTTCATGACCTACGTGAACGCGCCGATCGGAGAGGGTCAGCGCGCGCCCGGGCCGGTGAAGCCGCACATCGCTTGCCCGACCACGTCCGGCACCGGATCGGAGACCACCGGGATCTCGATCTTCACCCTGTCCTCGATCAACGCCAAGACCGGGATCATCTCGCGCCGGCTCATCCCGACCGTCGCGCTGATCGACCCGGACGTCACGCGCTCGCTGCCCGCGAACGTGGTCGCCGCCACCGGTTTCGACTGCATGAGCCACGCGCTGGAGGCGTTGACCGCCCGTGCGTGGCCGCGGCGGCTCAATCCCGCGAAGGGCGTCGCGCGCCCGGTGTCGCAAGGGGCGAACCCATTCTCCGACATGCTCGGCATCGAAGCGCTGAAGCTCGTGGGGCAGTATCACGTGCGCGCCGTGCGCGACGCCACCGACGCCGAAGCGCGCAGCGAGATGATGTACGCCGCAATGCTGGCCGGCATCTCTTTCAACGCGTCGGGATGCCACCTGCCGCACGGCCTGTCCTACGCGGTGTCGGGGCTGACGAAGAACTGGCGCGTCCCTGGCTATCCCGAAGACAAGTCGCTGGTCCCGCACGGCATGGCCGTGGTGCTCAACAACCCGTCGGTATGGCGGCACACCGCGCCGTCCAGCCCGCGGCGGCACCTGCACGGCGCCGAGTGCCTCGGGGCCGACACGCGCGGCGCGCGCCCCGAGGACGCCGGGGAGGTGCTGGCCAAGCGCGTGATCGAGATGATGCGCGCCACCGACATGCCAAGCGGCCTCGCCGCGCTCGGCTTCGGCGAGGCGCACATCGACGCGCTCGCCACCGGCGCCGAGCCGCAGTACCGCGTGATCAAGAACGCGCCGGTGGACGTCGGGCGTGGCGAACTCGAGAGCCTGTTCCGCGCGGCGCTGAAATACTGGTAGGCCTCGGCGGGCGCAACGTCCTGGCCCGGGCCGGGAGTCTGCGCGGCAGAGGCCGGTTGGGCAACCTGGAGACGAGCCTACACCGTCCTGTGTCATCCCGAGGCGCATGCGCCGAGGGATCTGCTGGTACGAACTGCGGATCCCTCGCTTCGCTCGGGATGACACAAAAGGGGTTAACGCGTGACCGCGAACGAACCTTCCGGCGATCCCGGCGAATCGGCGATGGACCCGATCGCCGAACGCCTGCGTACGCAAGCGCGGCTGGCGGCGAGCGAGGCGCGCCTGCGCGCCATCCTCGACTCGGCGATGGACGCGATCATCACCGTCGACGAGGCGCAACGCGTCGTGTTGTTCAACGCGGCGGCCGAGGCCATGTTCGGCTATCGTCGCGACGAAGCCGTCGGCCTGCCGCTGGCGACCTTCGTGCCCGCGCGCTTCCGCGACGCGCACGCGGAGCAGGTCCGCGCCTTCGGCGCCGGCGCGCGGTCCTCGCGCCGCATGGCCGACGCGCGCGTGGTGACTGGCCTGCGCCGCGACGGCGAGGAGTTCCCGATCGACGCCGCAATCTCGCACCTTACCGAAGGCGCGCGCAGGTTCTACACCGTGATCCTGCGCGACGTGAGCGCGCGGGTGCGCGCCTTGGAGGACCTGCGCCGGTCCAAGGAGGAGCTGTCGCAGCTCGCGGCCGCCGCCGAGGCCACACGCGAGCACGAGAAAAGCCGCATCGCGCGCGAGCTACACGACGAGCTCGGGCAATCGCTCACCATGATGCGCATGGACGTTGCGTGGTGCAAGGCGAACCTGCCGCAAGGCGCGCCGGGGTTCGCGGCCAGGCTCGAGCGCATGGAGGCGCTGCTCAAGGCCACGGTCGGCGCGACCCGCCGCATCGCGTCCGATTTGCGCCCCCTCATGCTCGACGACCTGGGCCTCGTACCCGCGCTCGAATGGCTGGTGCAGACCATGGGCCAGCGCAGCGGCATCGAGTGCCGGCTCACGATCGACGACCCCGGTCTCACCCTGCCGCCGGCGCACTCGACCGCCGTGTTCCGTATCGTGCAGGAAGCCCTGACCAACATCGTCAAGCACGCCAAGGCGGCGCATGCCGACGTCGACGTCCGCCAGCGTGACGGCGTGCTGACGATCGTGGTGCGCGACGACGGCGTGGGCTTCGTGCCGGAAGACCCGCGCGAGCCGTCGTCGTTCGGTCTGCTCGGTCTGCGCGAGCGCACGTCGCTCCTGCGCGGGACCGCGACGTTGCGTAGCGCCCCGGGCACGGGCACCACGCTCGAGGTCGCCTTGCCGCTGCTCCGCGCAGGCCCGCCATGATCCGCGTCGTCATCGCCGACGACCACACCATCCTGCGCGAGGGCCTGCGCCAGCTCCTGGGGTCGTCGCCCGACATCGAGGTGGCCGGCGAGGCCGCCGACGGCCACGAGGTCATGGCGCGCGTGCGCGAGGCGACGTTCGACGTCCTGCTCCTCGACATGTCGATGCCCGGCAAGAGCGGCATCGAGCTCATCAAGCAGGTCAAGGCGGAGCGCCCGAAGCTGCGCGTGCTGGTGCTGTCGATGCACGAGGAAGCGCAGTACGCGGTGCGCGCGCTCAAGGCCGGCGCATCCGGCTATCTCACCAAGGACAGCGCGGCCAACCTGCTCGTCACGGCGCTGCGCAAGGTCGCGGGCGGCGGCGCGTTCATCAGCGCCGAGGTCGCCGAGCAACTCGCGTTGGGCGCCATGCCCGACATCGCCGGACCGCCGCACGAGCGGCTGTCCGACCGCGAGTTCGAGGTGTTCCAGCTCCTGGTCGCCGGCACCACGGTCACCGACATCGCGGCGCGCCTCAGCCTGTCGAGCAAGACCGTGAGCACGCACAAGGCGCGCATGATGGAAAAGCTCGGTGTGGACAACCAGGCGGACCTCGTGCGCTACGCGATGCGCCACGGACTGACCGGCGATACGGCGCCGTAGGGCGCCCCCTACCCCTCGAATCAGGCACGCCCGATTCAACGCAAACCCGCGGCCGCCGACAATGGCAGTCATGGGCGCGAGATGCACCGAAGTCTTCATTGTCGACGACGTGCCGTCGATGCGCGAGCGGCTGCGCGAGCTCGTGCGCGAGGTCCCCGATGTCGCCGTGGTGGGCGACGCCGGCACCCCTGCCGAGGCGATCGCCGGCATCCTCGCCACACGTCCGGCGTGCGTGCTGCTCGACTACCAACTCGTCGGCGGCACCGGGGTGGACGTGCTGCGCGGTGTGCACGCCTGCTCGCCCGGCACCGTGTTCGTGGTGCTGACCAATCAACCCGACCCGCAATACCGGCGTGTCTGCATGGACGCGGGCGCCGACCACTTCTTCGACAAGAGCGCCGAGTTCGACCGCATCGGCGAGGTGCTGCGGCGATTGCAGACCCAGTGACGACCAACCAGGAGCTAGGCCATGGCCGCCCCCGCTATCCTATCCCGCGTGATCCCGATGCCGTTGCCGAAGTCCATGCCGCCGCCGCTGCGCGCGGTCGGCGCGGCGCCGGGATGTTCCGGCTGTGTCCTGCGCGAGCTGTGCCTTCCCCACTCCACGCCTGACGAGGCGCTCGACGCGATCGTCACGCAACGCCTGCGCGTGCGCCGCGGCGAAACGCTGGTGCGGCGCGGCGACCCGTTCACGGCGCTGTACGCGATCCGCAGCGGCTCCTGCAAATCGGTGGTGACCACGCCGGGCGGCCAGGAACAGGTCGCGGGCTACCATATCGCGGGGGACGTGATGGGGGCGGAAGGCATCTACGCCACCCGCTACGACTGCACGGTCGCCGTCCTCGAGGACAGCGAATTTTGCGTGATGCCGTTCGACCGGCTGAGCGCCCTCGCCCGCGACAACCGCGACCTCCAGCGCAGCGTGAACGAAATGCTATCGCGGGAAATCTCTCGCGAGCGCAGGTTAATGCTCATGCTCGGCACGATGCGCGCCGAGCAGCGCCTCGCGGCGTTCCTGCTCGACCTCGCGGACCGCTACCGCGCGCGTGGCTACTCATCCTCCGAGTTCATCCTGCGCATGACCCGCGAGGAGATCGGCGGCCACCTGGGCCTCAAGCTGGAAACGGTGAGCCGGCTTTTCTCGCGCTTCCACCAGGACGGCTTCATCCGGGTGCAGGGCAAGGAAGTGAAGCTCATCGATCGCGCCGCCCTGCAGCAACTGGTGGACACGGCGCCCGCATAGCGCGGATGCCGTAAACTCCACGGTAAGCGGGATCGTCCCGCGCCACCGACTTCAGTCCGCCGGGATATTGCGGAGGGCTGAAGCGCGCCCTGCATCGAGCCTGTTTCATGCGCCGCGGGCGCCGCCCGGCGGCATGAGGTCGCCGAACATGTTCGTCTTCCGCCAGCTCTTCGACCCGACCTCGTCGACGTACACCTACTTACTCGGCGACGCGAAAGCCCGCGAGGCGGTGCTGATCGATCCCGTGTTCGAGCAGGCGCGCCGCGACGACGCACTGCTGCGCGAGTTGGGCCTCGAGCTCACGGCTACGCTGGACACCCACGTGCATGCCGATCACGTCACCGGCGCGTGGCTGCAGAAGCGCCGGCACGGCAGCTCGATCATGGTATCGGCCGATAGCGGCGCACAGGGCGCGGACCGCTACTTGCAGCACGGCGACCGCGTGGCTTTCGGCGAGCGCCGCCTCGAGGTGCGCGCGACCCCCGGCCACACCCGCGGCTGCGTCAGCTACGTCCTCGACGACGAAGGCATGGCATTCACCGGCGATTGCCTCCTGATCCGCGGCAGCGGCCGCACCGACTTCCAGGAAGGCGACGCACGCACGATGTACCGCTCCGTGAAGAGCCAGATCCTGTCGCTGCCGTCGTCGTGCCTCTTGTACCCCGCGCACGATTACCGCGGCCTCACGGTCACCAGCGTGGCCGAGGAGCGCGCCTTCAACCCGCGCCTGGGCGGCGACGTTAGCGAAGATGATTTCGTCGGTTACATGATGAATCTCGGCCTGCCGCATCCCAAGCTCATGAACATCGCGGTGCCGGCGAATCTCGAGTGCGGCAAGCCGGCGCAAGGCAGGGCCCCGACGACAGACCCGCGGTGGGCGCCGCTCACGTTCACCTTCGCCGGCATCTGGGAGCTGCCGCCATCCGTGCTGGAGGAGCGCTTATCGAGCGTCCAGGTCATCGATGTGCGCGAGCACGACGAGTACCGCGGGCCGCTCGGGCACATCAAGGGCTCGACGCTGATGCCGCTGTCGGAGCTGCCGGCGCGCGCGGGCGGACTGCCGAAGGACAAGCCCATCGTCACCGTGTGCCGCTCGGGCGCGCGCTCGGCGCAAGCCGTGGTGCTCCTGCAAAAAGCGGGCTTCGTCGACGTCGCCAACCTCGCGGGCGGCATGCTGCGCTGGCGCTCGGAAGGCAACCCGGTGGAAGCCGGGCGCGACTAGACTAGCCGTTGAACATCGCGCGTCGCTCCCTATGACTGTGTCAGATTCCTCGTTCCTCGGAATGACACTACGTTTTTTTTCTGCTCTTGCGGCCTACGTGAACGGCCGGAAGCCGCTCCCGGTCTCCTCGCGCCACAGTCCCAGCGCTTGCTGCACCGGGCGGTCGGAGTAGCTGAAGAGCACCGCGTCGCTCGCCGCTTCGTGGCGCACGGGCAGCCACGACGGCGCCACGAAGATGTCGCGCGGTGTCCAGTCGAACACGGCATCGCCGACCTTCGTGCGGCCGCTGCCCTCGACAACGCAGTAGATGGTGCCGTCGGTCGCGCGTGAGGCGTCGCCGCGGAAGCCTTTGGGCAGGAACTGGATGAACGTGGCAATGGTCGGCATCGCGAAACCGCCGGTCGCGGGATTCACGTACTGCACGCGCGCACCGTGCGCGGCATGCACCGGGCCGTGGCGGAAGAGCGTGTCGAGGGCTTCGCGAGTCCGGCCGTACGGGTAGACGAACAGCGGGCTCGTGCGCGAGTGCGCCTCGTAGTTCACCGGCAGGAGGCTCATGCCGTAGCGAGCCAAGGCGTCGCCCTCGGGCCGGCTCACCGGTTGCGTCTTCTCGGGGTAGCGCTCGGCGAAGCTCGCGTCGAGCATGCGCACCAGCGGAATGTCGAGCCCGTCCATCCAGATCACGGGCTCGCCTCCGGGATTGCCGTGGTCGTGCCACGCGCCGGAGGGGGTGATGATGAAGTCGCCCGGATGCATGGTCGCGCGCTCGCCGTCGACCGCGGTGAACGCGCCCTCGCCCTCGACCACGAAGCGCAGCGCTGACTGCGTGTGGCGATGGCTGGGCGCGACTTCGCCCGGCAGGATGAGCTGCAGCCCGCAGTACAGGGTGTGGGTGATGGACGAGCGCCCGCGGATGCCGGGATTCTCGAGCACCAGCACGCGCCGCTCCGCCTCCTCGGCGGAGATGAGGCGGCCCGCTTCCATGAGGTGCTCGCGCACCGTCGCGTAGCGCCAGTGCGCGGGCACGCACTCGGACTTTGGCTCCGGGATGACGAGCGCGCCGAGTACCTCCCACAGCGGCGTGAGGCTCTCCTTGTCGATGCGCTGGTAGAACGCGGCGCGTTCGGCGGTGGACGTGGGCTTTGCGAACATGTGAGCGCCGGCGCGAAGCGACGTTTCGACCTCGTCGTCCTATGCCTGAACGCCGTCGTACAGCCACGCCATCGCCTCGCCGGTGGCGCCACCCGGCTTCGGCCGCAGGAGCTCGTTACGCAATTCGGCGCGCACCCCTTCCGCGTGGTAGAACTCGCCGTACAGCCGCGCATAGAGCTGCACGCGCGCGGTGCGCAGGTACCGCTCGCGGTTGTAATCGCGAAACGCGGACTCGTAGTCCCCACCGCACGCCGCCACCTTGTTGGCGAGCACCACCGCGTCCTCGATCGACATCGCCGCGCCCTGCGCCAAGTACTGCAGCATCGGGTGCGCCGCGTCGCCCAGCAACGCGACCCGTCCCTTCGTCCAGGTGCGCACCGGCTCGCGGTCGCACAGCACCCACATCTTCCAGACGTCGATCTTGCCCAGGAGGTGCTTGACCGCCGGATGCGCAGCCTCGAACTTGGCCGCGAGCTCGCCGGTGTCGCCGAACACGTTCCAGCCTTCCTCGTAGCGGTCGCTGTGGAAGACCGCGACGAGGTTGTACAGCTCGCCGCGGCGCAGCGGATAGTGCACGAGGTGCGTCTTCGGGCCAGCCCACAGCACGACCGAGTTCACGAGATATGCTTCCTCCACGTCCTCGATCGGCAGCACCGCGCGGTACGCGATGTGGCCGGAGACCTTGGGCTTGCCGTCGCCGACGATACCCTCGCGCACCTGCGACCACAGCCCGTCGGCGCCGACGAGCGCCGCGCCTTCGACCGTGCTCCCGTCGGCAAGCCGTGCCGCGACCGTCGTGCCGTCGTCGGCGAAACCCACGACCTTGCGGCTGGCGGACAACTCGATGAGCGGCGAGCGCCGGCAGGCGTCGAGCAGCGTGTGCAGGAGGTCGACGCGGTAGATCACGCCGTAGGGATACTCGTAGCGCTCGCGAAACGCGGCACTGCCGACCGCCAGCCGCGTGATCTCCTGGCCGGTGCGGCCGTCGCGCATGATGAGATGGTCGGGATAGACCGCGACCGCGTCGATCGCCCGGGTGAGGCCTAGCCGCTCGAACATGCGGAACGCGTTGGGCCCGATCTGGATGCCCGCGCCGACCTCGCCGAACTCCTTCGCCTGCTCGAGCACGTGCGACGGGCGTCCCACCCGCGCGAGGGCGAGCGCCGCGGCAAGCCCGCCGATGCCGCCGCCGGCGATGAGAATCGGACCCGCGTTCACGCTACGCGCCAAAATAGACCTCCGGGAGATCTCGCTTCCGCGACCATTCTAGCGTTCCCGTTCACGGCAAGGTGCAGTCGATGCCCCGACGAGCGTCACCGCGCCGCCTCCATGGCGCCGCGCCTTCGCGAGCCCGGGCGGCGCGGACCTGCTCAGCTTCTCGACCGGTTGCGTTTGAACGCATGTGTATATTGTAGTAATATACAAACGTGATCGATTTCGAGCGCATCGTCGGGTTCGAGTGGGACCAAGGCAACGCTCGCAAGAACGAGAAGCACGGTGTTACTCAGAGCGAAGCGGAGCAGATGTTCTTCGATTCACGCTTGCTCGTGGTGCCTGATGCTCGCCATTCACGCGATGAGCCACGGCTGCATGCGCTTGGCGCAACGATCGACGGCCGATTGTTGCATGTCAGCTTCACGCTGAGGGTACAGGGAACGCGTATCCGAGTTATCTCGGCACGCGATGCTCACCGCAAGGAAAGGCAGATCTATGAAAGCGAAGGCTAAGATTCCAGCATTCAAGTCCGAGGCGCAAGAGCGCCTGTTCTGGGAAGCACACGACAGCGCGGAGCTTGTGGATTGGACCAGCGCGAGGCGCGTGAGGCTGCCCAATTTGAGACCATCGACGCGGAGCATCTCGCTGCGCCTTCCGGTGCACACGCTCGAACGAATCAAAGCCGCTGCAAATGCACGAGACGTTCCCTACCAGTCGCTGATCAAAGTGTGGCTCGAGGAGAAACTCTCGGGTTGAGCGGAGATGACCGAGGACGCCATCCTCGGACTTTGGTCGCCTTCCGGTCGTAGTATTTTCCAATCCTAAGATGAGGCTGAAACTGTCTTGATCATGCGGCGAGTTTGGATCGACGGTTAATGGAAAGGAATAGGCGCTTGCGGGCTTTCTGAACCTGCAGCGCGGCGTCATTGTCGCTGATTGAGCGGGCCTGCTGCGCGAGTATGTCCGATGTCACTCCGGGCTTCAGGTGCGTGGCGTAGTCGGCAATCGTTTGCAGTCGTTCCCAGGGCGTCATGATCTGGTCGTGGGGGTAGGTCTTGCGCACCTTGCCTTTGGCGTCGACCTTATCTACGGCGAAGTAGCAGGGCCGGTGGAAGTTGAGGTAGGGGTTGAACAGCTGGCTATAGAAGGCGTTGATGGCGCCGGCGTGGTGCTGCGGGATGTGGCTATAGCCCATGAGCTTGCGGATGACGGCGCCGTTCTTGGATTCGACCAGCGCGTTGTCATTGGTCTGGCGCGGCCGGGACTTGGTGAATTCGACGCGCAGCTTGTCGAGCAGCTGAGCGACGTCGTGGTTGACGTATTCCGATCCGGAATCGGAATGGAAGCCGCGCACGGTAAAGGGAAAGCCGTCGAGCAGGAGCGCGATGACCGGGAGCAGGAACGCCTCGCTGATGCGCTCGACGGCGGCGCAGAGCTGCCACTGGGTGACGATATCGACCGCGTTGATGTGATAGACGCCCTTGGCGCCGTCCAGGTCGCCCTGGTGCACGGTGTCGATACGGATGTAGCCAGGCAGGCCGTGCGGCGCAGGTGCTTTGCGGATGCCGACGGTGACCGGTGACGGTCGGGTCTTCTGCCAAGCCAGGCGCTGCTTGCGATAGGACTCGCTGCCGCGCAGGCTGTAGAGGTGCGACACGGAGATGTCCTGCAGCCGGGCGTAGCGCTGGTCACCGAAGCACCGGTACGCGCGTTGCGCCAGGACCTTGGTCGCGGGGCCGGAGAGGGTGTCGTGCAAGCTGTCCAGTTCGGCCAGCAAGGCCACGTCGACGGCGCTGTACTTGCGCGCAAAGCTGGTCCGGCTGGCCCGTTTGCGTAGGCGCAACGACTGGGTATCGCGATATTGGCCGATCAGGCGCGAGAGGTGCTGCCGCGAATAGCCGGTGAGGCGCTGCATGTAGGCAAACAGCACCCCACGGTGCCCTTTCGCCAGACGGAAATAGCGGAAGCGCCGCAGTACCGTCGCCACGAATTCGCGGAGCCGGGCGTCCTCGGTGGGCACCGTAAAGGCCACGTCGGCGGTGCCGGCCAGGAATTCCCTGATTTGCTCGATCGTCTCGAGCCGTGCATCGTTCATATCGATCACCATCCGCGG
>JADLEZ010000346.1 GCA_020845855.1 Burkholderiales bacterium | reverse complement strand
TGGCGGATGGCGCTGCCAGCACGCGCAGGATCACGGCCCTGGCGTCGTCGCCCACGGCAACCTCGACCTGCGGGATGCGCTCGCGGATCGAGAGGCCGGTGAGGAGCGTTGACAGGGGCGTCACGAGGGTATCGAACGGCGGCGCGAGCACACGGCAGCTTTCGATCTCCGCGACGTAAGGGGCGGCACGCTCCCGAAAGCCGACGAGCGAGCGGCCTTTTTTTTTCACGAAACGCGCGCTCAGGCGCGCACGACGTCGATAGTTCCACGCCGGCCCCGCAAGCGGCGCGAGCCACTCGAGCGGCACGACCCGCCCGATGCGCTCCAGGCAGTCCCTGAGTTGCGCTCCCTTGCCGGCAAGCTGCGCCGCCGGTGCAAGGTGCTGGAGCGCACAGCCTCCGCAGACACCAAAATGCGGACAAGGGGGCACGACACGTTCCGCGACGGACTCGAGGACTTCGACGAGCTGCGCCTCATCGTGCTGGCGGTGGCGGCGTGTGCGCCGGTAACGGATGGCCTCGCCCGGCAACGCACCCGGCACGAAGGCCGTCTTGCCCGCCTTCACGATCCCGTCGCCGTCGTGATTGAGCGCGAGGACTACGCCCGACTCGATGTCGTCCATGCCGCCAGAAATTCCGCGTGGTGCGGCTCGCCCGAGGCCGCGAGAAAGGCGCGCACGCGCTCGACCTCGGCAAGGTACTGCTCGCGCGACAGATGGCCGCGCAGCCGTTCGAAGCGCAGGTAGACGAGCCAGGTGTTGAGCACGTCGGTCTCGCAATAGCGGCGGATCGCGAGGATTTCCCCCGCCTGCCAGGCGTCCCAGACTTTCGCGCCCGAGAAACCGAGCTTGCCGGGAAGGCCAAGAAGATGCGCCATGTCCTCGAGAGAGGCACGGGCGCGCGGCTGCATGCCGGAGAGTACATCCATCAGGTCGAGGTGGCGCCAGTGGTAACGGCTGAGGTAGTTGTTGTAGCGAAACGCTGCATTGCCGTCGCCCGTTTCCCAGTAGGTCGGCGCCTCTATCCCCGCCGCGAGCGCCCGGTAATTCAGCACTGGCAGATCGAATCCGCCACCGTTCCACGACACAAGATCCGGTGTGTAGCGCTCGATTCCCTCAAAGAACCGCCCGACGATATCGCCCTCGGACGCGTCCAGCTCGCCGAGGCTCCATACCCGCAGCTGGTCGCGCGTGCGCAGCGCGCAGGAAATCGCCACGACCCGGTGCTGCTCGTGCGGCAGGAAGTCGCTGCCGGTCTGCTGGCGACGCCGCGCGAACATCGCCTTGGCAACTTCCGCATCGGCGAGCCCTTCGAGCCCGTAGGCCCGCCGCCCGAGAGCCACGTCCGGCACGGTCTCGATGTCGAACACGAGTACGTTCAACGCCCGACCCCCGGGGCGCGCTCGAGCACCGCGACCGCGACGATCAGACCCGACTCGTCCGTCAGTGTCACGTGTCCGTCACCGACGCCGAGTGCCCGCCGCACGGCATCCCCGCGTGGCGAGTACACGACCTCGGGGCGGCCCCAGGCGTTCTGCACGACCCCGACATCGCGGATCCACACACCGTGAGCAAAGCCCGTGCCCAGCGCCTTGACGATCGCCTCTTTCGCCGCGAAGCGCATCGCGAGAAAGCGCTCCGTGCGCTTCGTCAGCGCCATTTGCGCGCGCTCCGCCGGCATCAGCAATCGCTCGACGAAATGCCCGCCGTATCGCTCATACACCCGTTGCACGCGCGCGGCTTCGAGCACGTCCACCCCGATACCGAAAATCATCGGCGCGCGGCCTGCATCAGCGCGCGCATGTCGCGCACCGCGGTGCGCAGGCCATCGAGCACCGAGCGCGCGATGATGGCGTGGCCGATGTTGAGTTCGACGATTTCGGGGATCGCCGCGACCGGCTCGACATTGTGATAGTGAAGGCCATGACCGGCGTGCACCTCGAGGCCAAAGCTCGCCGCGAGCCGCGCGCCCGTGCGCAGCTTCTCCAGCTCGACCGCGACGGCGCCGCCCCTGGCGTGCGCATAGGCGCCCGGGTGCAGCTCGACCACCGGCGCGCCAGTCTGCACCGCGGCTTCGATCTGGCGCGGATCGGCGCCAATGAAAAGAGCCACCCGCACCCCGGCCGCGGCGAGCACGCGGCAGCCTTCCGTGATGCGTTGCGACTGGCCCGCGACGTCGAGACCGCCCTCGGTCGTCACTTCCTCGCGCCGTTCCGGCACGAGGCAGCAGTCCGCCGGGCACACGTCGCGCGCGATCGCCAGCATCTCATCGGTAGCGGCAAGTTCGAGATTCATGCGCGTCTGCAGCAGCTCGCTCAACGCCCGCACGTCGCGATCCTGGATGTGACGCCGGTCCTCGCGCAGATGCAGCGTGATGTTGTCGGCACCCGCCTGCTCGGCGACGAGGGCAGCGTGCACGGGATCGGGATAGCGCGCGCGCCGCGCCTGCCGCAGCGTGGCCACGTGGTCGATGTTCACCCCGAGTGCAATGGAAACCACGCTCATCGACGCTCCTTGCCCGCGACCGCGCGCGCCACGGCGCGCGTCGCGAGTTCACGACCTTCGAGACAATAATCGAGCGCGGCACGCAGCACACGCCGCGCATCCTCGAGTTCGGCGGGGGCAGCGAGACGGCCCTCGGCGAGACTCAGCAGCGAGCGCCCCGCGACCGCGCCGGGCGCATCGGCGACCGCGGGCGCGACCCCCTGCCCCGCCCTGAACACGTAGCGCCCGTCCGGATCGATGGCGCGTCCCGAGCCCATCTCGACTTCGAGATCGACACCATAGCCGAGTTCCTCGAGCAGCCGCCGCTCGAAAATGCGCAGCGGGGCATCGGGAGTGTTGCCTGCAGCGAGCGCGCCGAGCGCGGTCGAGTACGCGTCGAAGAGATCCGGGTGTGGATCGTCCCGGGTGGTGAGCCGCAGGATCAGCTCGTTCAGATAGAAGCCCGACATCACGGCTCCTGCTGGCAGGCCGGGTGCCCCGAACGCCTGCTCGTCCGCGAGATCGACCGCCGTGAGCTGCGCGGCGTCTCCATGGCCCCGCCAGGAAACGAGCAGCGGGACGAACGGCTGCAGCAGTGAAGCCGTGCGCGACCTCGGGCC
This sequence comes from Burkholderiales bacterium, assembly GCA_020845855.1. Taxonomy (GTDB): domain Bacteria; phylum Pseudomonadota; class Gammaproteobacteria; order Burkholderiales; family Casimicrobiaceae; genus VBCG01. Next base: position 26 of record JADLEZ010000346.1, on the reverse strand, counting down.
GCGCGCGCCGCGCGCGAAGAGCGTCA
>JADLEZ010000345.1 GCA_020845855.1 Burkholderiales bacterium | reverse complement strand
CTTCCGCCTATTCGGTGCTCGTGATCCTGATCATCTTCGTGGTCGTGGCGCTAACGGGCGTGGTGCTGCGCGCGCTCACGCGCGGGGTGCGCAACCCCGGAATGCAGTTGGGAGGGTGAGATACCCTGAATGATCCTCGGCAGAGGGCAGTCGAGGAAGGGCAAGCCGTCGCGCTGCGCCCTTCTGGAACGGGCTTTGGTAGGCGCGATTGGACTCGAACCAACGACCCCCACCATGTCAAGGTGGTGCTCTAACCAGCTGAGCTACGCGCCTCCTAAGAGCATTTAATTATAGCGTGTGACCCCTCCCGCAGCAAATTAACGGGCGTAAATGCCTGAATCGCTTAACAAAGCGACCGAGAGTCCCTTTCGACGAATGCGCAAGAACGGCAGTAGATCCCTTGCTCGGTGACCGCTTGGCAGCGCGTCTGTTTTGCGTTATGCCCGCTTTGTGCCCCCTCCGTACCCGGCTTGTGCCCTTTGCTTTGATGCCTCTGTCAGGCCGCTGAACACAACCTCGCTTGGGCGCTGCTGGGAGCCGCAACGCCGCCAGGCGTACTCGGGCGCGAGTAGCTGGTGCGAGTGCTCGCGCGATTTGCGCCTAGCCTAGCGTTGCTGATGCGCACGCCTTCACCCACGCGCACGTGGGCATTCCTGACGGCGACTGGTCGCGCCCTGCGCCGCCGATCCTGCCGGCGGCGCGTAGGCTCTGCGCTGACCGCTATTTCAGTGGCGAGTACGGCGCAGGCTGCAGGAACGTCGCCGTCTGTCGGGCGACCAGCGGCCCCTCCTTTTCGCGGGTCAGTTTCTTCTGCTCGTTCCACCACGCGTCATGGTGGAACTGCTCCCACTTGCGCATCCGGTCGTCGAGGCTGTCGAAGGCGAGCATGTAAATGAGCGTGCCGTCCTGCTCGCCGGAGATGGCGGACCAAGCGCCGATGAACTTCATCCCGTATTTTTCGAACGTCGGCAAGGCGAGCTTCTCCATCATCACCTGCAGGGCCGGGAGCTTGCCTGGGTAGCACTCGTAGCGGCGCGATTCGTAGATCATCGTGGCTCCTCCATTGCCGAATCGATCGGCGGTCGGGCATAGCCGGCGACGTGCGGCATGACGTCTTCGGCGAACATCTGCATCTGCTCCAGGCGCTCTGTCATCGTGTCGCCAGACACGTGCAGCACGTTGAAATGCGAGATGCCCTGCGCCGCGACGGCCCCGATCTTGGCGCCGACCTCGTCCGGCGTGCCGATCCAGTTATCGGCGACGAGTTTCTCGAGCTTCGCGCCGCGCGTGAGCGAGAACTGCCCCTGGCGGCTCGCCTGGTAGGCGGCGATCGCCTGCTCGCGCGTCGGCGCGAGGCGCAGCTGCCCTTCGGCCACGACATCGATCTGCGCGATTTCGCGCCCGTGCTCCGCCAGCACCGGCTTCAGGCCTTCGATCCGGTCACGCGCGATGGCCGCCTGCACCATCATGCCGAGCCCAAAGCGCGCAATCCGCGGGAAGGCGTCGGTCGTCTTGGCGGGCACGTAGATCGGGAATGGATTGCGCAGTGGCCTGGGATCGAGCGCGATGGCGCCGAATTCCACGTGCTTGCCGCTCACGGCCGCCTTCTCGCCGCCGGGGGCGTCGAGCAGATGCCGCAGCGCTTCGATCGTCTCGTCTAGGATGTCGCCCCGCTGCGCCTTCGCCATGCGCGGCCTGACCGTGACGAACTCGTCGCGGCACATGCCGAGCCCCAGCCCGAGCAGCATCCGGCCACCGCTGAAATGATCGAGCGTGGCGACCTGCTTGGCGAGAATCACCGGATCGCGAAACGGTGCGAGCAGCACGCCGGTGCCGAGCTTGATTGTCCGCGTGCGCGCTGCGCAGTAGGCGAGCGCCACCACCGGCTCGTACCAGTTCGGAGGCTCATGGTCCGGGATCCGGTACTCGGGTGTCGGCGTCAGGAAATCGGTGGCCCAGACCGCATCGAAGCCGAGCCGCTCGGCTGCTTCGGTTGTCCTGACGATGTCCGCCGGTCCCGCGAATCCGATCGGGACGAAGGCACCCTCACGGCACGTCGGTATTTCGATGTCGAACTTCATCGTCGAGGGCAAGCGCGGCGCAGCGGCAGGTGGGGCTTTGGAGTCTACGCAAGTCGCCAACCGAATTCAAAGCCCCACGTCGCGCGCGCGGACCTTGAAAGCGCATTCGTCGTGTGGTAACCTCAAAAAGAGCCATTGCATTCTCTTTCGCACACGGATCGCCACAGCGGACCCTGCGAAGCGGCGGGCGTGCCGCGCGTCGCACACAATCACTGGAGGACCGAGTAATGGCAAATCAGCATTCGCGCAGACGCTTTTGCAGCCAGGTGCTCGCCGCAGCTGCCGTCGGCGTGGTGCCTTCGCTGCCCGTGTGGGCCCAGTCGAAGAAGATCGTGTACGCGACCTGGGGTGGCACCTGGGAGAAGGCCATCCGCGGCGCGTGGTTCGATCCGTTCACCAAGAAGACCGGCATCGAGGTCGTCGCGACCGGCGGCAACACCTACGGCAAGTTCAAGGCGATGGTCGAGTCGGGGCGCGTCGAGTGGGACGTGGTCGAGGTCAACCCCGATTTCCAGTGGATAGGCGCGAAGGACAACCTGCTCGAGAAGCTCGACTTCAAGGTAATCGACACCAGCAAGGTCATGAGTGGCCAGCACCTGATCACGCCCTATTCGGTGCCGCAGGTGCTGTGGTCGCGCGTGCGTTTCTACAACACCAGCGTGTTCAAGGGCGACAACCGGCCGAAGAGTTGGGCCGACGTCTGGGACGTCGCGCGCTTTCCCGGCAAGCGAACGTTCGCGACAAAGGCGAACTCCGGTGCGCTGGAGGCCGCGCTGATCGCCGACGGCGTGCCAATGGACAAGCTCTATCCGCTCGACGTCGAGCGCGCGCTCAAGAGCCTGAACAAGATCCGCGCTCACATCCTGTGGGGCGACACCAACGCCCAACTCGAGCAGTTCATGAAGGATGGCCAGGCGGTGACCGGGATGGTGCCGGACGGCCGCGCGCTCGCAGCGGTCGATAACGGCGCGCCGGTCGCCATCGACTACAACGAGAGCATGATGACCTGGTCGACGATGGTCGTTCCCCGCGGCGCGCCGAACCGGGACGGTGCGATGCAGTTCCTCAATTTCGCCATGACGCCGGAGGCGCAGGCCGCGGTCGCGCTCGCCTACACCTACGGTCCGGTGACGCCCGACGCGTACAAGGCGATTCCGGTGGACCGCGCGAAGATCCTCTCCGGCGGTCCGCAGCAGGCGGGCAAGTACTTCTTCGCAGACGAGAAATGGTGGGGGGACAACCTCGCGTCGGCCAACGAAAAGCTGAACGCCTGGCGCGTGGGCTAGTAACGCCGCGGCGATGGGGGCGCCGGCGAGCGGGATGTCGTCGCGGGCGCTCGGCCTGCTTGCGCTGCCCGCTGCGCTGTTCCTCGCGGTGCTGTTCTTCCATCCGTTGGGCAACCTGATCGCCTTCAGCTTTTCGGGCAGCGGGTCGCTCGCCAATTTCGAGAAGATCCTGGCTACGCCGGTGTACCTGCGGGTGCTGCAGCGCACCTTCACTATGAGCGTGGCGACGACGGTGCTGTGCGCGCTGATCGGCTATCCGCTGGCATGGCGAATCGCCACCGCGACCCCGCGCGCGCGCGCAATCCTCCTCGCGATCATCCGGGTCCCCTTCTGGACCAACCTGCTGGTCCGCTCGTATGGCTGGATGATCATCCTGAATCCGAAGGGCGCCATCAACCAGGCGCTGACGGCGCTCGGCCTCGTCGAGGCACCGCTTGCGCTCGTGTACAACACGACGGGCGTGCTTATCGGCATGGTGCAAATCATGCTGCCGTACATGGTCTTTCCCGTCGTCGCGGTGATGTCGCGTATCGACGGCCAGCTGGTGAGCGCCGCGCGCAGCCTCGGCGCGAGCCCGGTCGCGTCGTTCGTCTGGGTCTACCTACCGATGACGCTGCCGGGCCTCATGGCCGGCGCGCTGCTCGTGTTCACGATCAGCCTGGGCTTTTTCGTCATCCCCGCAATCCTCGGTGGACCGCGCGACCTGATGGTCGCGCAGCTGATCGAATTCAACGTCAACAACACGCTCGACTGGGGGTTCGCCGGCGCGCTGTCCACCGTGCTGCTGGCGGCGACGGTCGGCGTCTATCTCGTCGCGCAGCGCTGGTTTGGGCTCGGCTCGATCTGGGGAGCGGTCGCACGATGAGACGCGGATGGCTTCCCCGCCTCGCCATGGCGATGTTCGTCAGCGCAGCGTGCGTGTTCCTGATCCTGCCCACGCTGATCGTCGTGCCGATGTCGTTCACCAGCGCTGAGCAGCTGATCTTCCCGCCGGTCGGATTCTCGCTGCGCTGGTACGCGACCTACGTCACCAGCACGGCGTGGCGGCACGCCACGCTGAACAGCGTGTTCGCGGCCACTGGCGCCATGATCCTCGCGACCGTTCTCGGCACGCTCGCCGCGCTTGCGATCGCCCGCGGGCGCGTGCCGTTTCGCGGCGTGCTGACGACGCTGTTCCTGTTCCCGATGATCGTGCCGAGCATCGTGACGGCGGTCGCGATCTACAACACCTTTGCGCGTCTGGGCCTCACCGACACCCTCGCCGGAATGATTCTCGCGCACACGATCCTCGGGCTGCCGTTCGTGCTGATCAACGTGCTGGCCGTGCTGCAGAAGATGGACTGGCGGATCGTCGACGCAGCGCGCAGCCTCGGCGCGACGCCGTCGAGCGCGCTGCTGCTGGTCACGCTACCGGCGATCATGCCGGGCGTGGTCGCCGGCGCGCTGTTCGCCTTCGTGACCTCGTTCGATGAGATCGTCGTCGCGCTGTTCCTGTCCGGCACATCGGCCGCGACGCTGCCGGTGCAGATGTGGAACGGCATCCGCTTCGAGATCAATCCGACGGTCGCGGCCGTGTCGGTGATCCTCATCCTGTTCACGAGTATCGTGTTCGCCGTTGTCACCACGCTAAAAAGAGGTTCGCCATGACCGCAGCCGTCGCCCGCGTCGACATCCCAAGCGCCGAGTTCGCCGCGCGCCGCGCCAAGGCGATCGCCGGGGCTCGCGCGCAGGGCTTGGCCGGCCTCGTCGTCTGCGGCCGCGGTGGCGGTGCGCTCGACCGCTACGCTGATCTCATGTATCTGACCAACCACTACTCGCCGTTTCCGTTCATCCCCGACCTCGCGGGCGAATGGACAGGCCGCGCGCATTCGTTCCTATTGCTACCCTGCGCCGGCGACCCGGTGCTGATCGTCGACGTGCCCTACGTCGAGCCGATCGCGCTGCCCGCAGTGCAGATCGTGATGACCGACCTCGTCGTCGAAGGCGTCTGCGCCGCGCTGCGCACGACTGGGCTCGCCAAGGGGCGGATTGGCCTAGTCGGCGAGGACATCGTTCCTGTCAGCATGTACCGCGCATTGCAGTCGGCGGCGCCCGCCGCCGAATGGATCGGCGCCGATCACATCCTCGCCGCAGCGCGCGCAATCAAGTCGCCGGCGGAAATTACCCGGCTGCGGGCGGCCGCCCGTGTGGGATCACGGATGATCGAAGCGATGATGGCGGCCGCCGTGCCCGGCGCGACCCACGGTGACGTCGTGGCCGCGGGATTGCAGGTGCTCGTGCCGGCGGGCGGTATGCTCTACAACTCGTTCATGGCGTCGGGCACGGGCGGCGCGCAACCCACCTTCGTGCGCGCGAGCTTTCCCACCTGGTCGTCGTCCACACCGCTGGCCAACGGGCAGTGGTTGCGCGTCGGCATCTCTGGCGTGCTCGACGACTACTACTTCGACGTGTCGCGCTCGCGCGCAATCGGTCCGGCCACGAAGGAGCAGATCGGCACGTTCGAAGCCGCGATCGCCGTCGTCGAGGCGGGCATCGCTGCGCTGCGTCCGGGTGTGACGGCCGGCGACGTGGCGACCGCCGGCCTGCGCAAGCAGCAGTCGCTTGGCTTTCCGCTCAACGGCGTGTTCTCTGGCCTCGGCCACGGCATTGGGCTCGGCTGGGACTCGCCGTGGCTGGTGCCGGAGGAGACCATGCCGCTGGTACCGGGCATGGTGCTCAACTTCGAGCGCACGCTGACGCGCGACGGCTACCTCGGCGACTTCGAGGAAACGGTGCTGCTGACCGAGCACGGCGTCGAGCGGCTGACCGATGCGCAAGTCCGTCTCTGGTAGCGCGGCGGCGCCCCACTCGGGCGCCGCCGGAGGCCCGCCGTGAGCGCGTCGGTCGAGCTGATCGGCCTGCGCAAGGTTTTCGGCGATTCGGTCGCGGTCGACGACGTGTCGCTGACGGTCGCCGCCGGCGAGTTCTTCACGCTGCTCGGCTCGAGCGGCTCGGGCAAGACCACCACGCTGATGATGATCGCCGGCTTTGTCCTGCCCGACAGCGGCGAGATCAGGATCGGCGGACGTTCGATCGTCGACCTGCCACCCGAGCGCCGCGACATCGGCGTCGTGTTCCAGAGCTACGCGCTGTTCCCGAACATGACGGTGACGCAGAACGTCGCCTTCCCGCTGCGCATGCGCAACGTCGATCGTGCCGCGCGCGCGCGCCGCGCGCAGCAGATGCTCGATCTGGTCAACCTCGGGCATTACGCCGACCGGCCCATCGCTGGCTTGAGCGGCGGGGAGCAGCAGCGCGTCGCACTGGCCCGCGCGCTGGTGTTCGAGCCGCCGCTGCTGTTGATGGACGAGCCGCTCGGCGCGCTCGACCGCAAGTTGCGCGAGCAGTTGCAGGTCGAGATCAAGCGGATCCAGACAAAGCTGGGGGTGACGGTCATCTACGTCACGCACGACCAGGAGGAGGCGCTGGTGATGTCCGACCGGATCGCGGTGATGGATCGAGGCGCGATCCGGCAGATGGGCTCGATCGCGGACATGTACGAGCGCCCGCGAAGCCTGTTCGTCGCGCAGTTCCTCGGCGAATCCAACGTGCTCGACGGACGCATTGCCGACGACCGCGCCGGTATGTTGCAGATCGAGCTGTCCGGCGGCGCCGGACGGATCCACGCGCCGCTGCCCGACACCGCGCGCACCGGCGCCGTCAAGCTGCTGATGCGACCCGAGTCGCTGGCGTTGACCGACGCGCCGGCGCCCGGCGCGAACGTCCTGCCGGGATCGGTCGCAACCGTCGAGTTCCTCGGGGCGTCGATACGCTACGGCATCAGCACTGCCGCGGGCCTGGTTTCGGTGCGAGTGCCCCGCATGGCGGGTGGTTCCCGCGTGGCGCAAGGCGCGCGCGTGACGATCGTCTGGCGCCCTGCCGACACCCTCGTGTTTCCGCAATGAGGCCCGCACGATGACTCCACGGCCTCGCCCTCGGGCCACCGGCGGCATCGCCGATGCCGATGCAGACTCGCTGTGGATCGCCACCGCAGCGACCGCGCCGACGCTGCCGACGCTCGACGGCGACGCGGCGTTCGACGTCGCGGTCGTCGGCGCCGGCTACACCGGCTTGTCCGCCGCGCTGCATCTCGCCGAGCGCCGTGTGCGCGTCGCGGTCCTCGATGCGCACGAGCCGGGCTGGGGCGCCTCCGGCCGCAACGGCGGCCAGGTCAACCCCGGCCTCAAGCTCGCGCGCACCGACTTGCGGCGCCTGTTCGCCACCGACCTTGCCGATCGGATGTACGACGCGGCGGCGGGGGCCCCCGGCTTCCTGTTCGATCTCGTGCGCAGGACGGGCATCGCGTGCGCGGCGACGCAAACCGGTACCTACCGGCTGGCCCACTCGGCAACGGCCGCGCGCACGCTGCAGGCGGCGGCGGCCACACTCGCGGCGGAAGGCGCGCCGGTGCGCATGCTTGATGGACAGGCGATCGCGGGCGAGATCGGCGCCAACGGCTATCTCTGTGGCTATCTCGACCCGCGCGGGGGCAATGTACACCCGCTCGATTATGTGCGCGGGCTGGCGCGTGTTGCGATGGCGTACGGCGCAAAGATCTACGCCGGCGTGCAGGTCGACGCGCTCGAACGATCGAGCGACGGCTGGCACGTGCGCACGTCGCACGGCATCGTCCGCGCGGATTCCGTGATCGTCGGTACCAATGGCTACACCGGCGACGTGTGGCCGGGACTCGCGCAGACGCTGCTCCCGGTCCTGAGCTTCCAGATCGCGACCGCGCGGCTCACCAGCGCTGCGGCCCAGACGATCCTGCCGGGACGCCAGGCCGCCTATGACTCGCGTCGGCTCATCCTCTATTTCCGCCGCTCGCCGGACGATCGCGTCGTGCTGGGTGGGCGCGCGTCGTTCACTACGGCGCACCGCGTCGCCGACTACAGCGTCCTGCAGCGCGTACTGGCGGGGCTCTTTCCCGTACTCGCCAAGACGCCGATCGAGTACCGGTGGGCCGGGCGCGTTGCGATCACCAGCGACTTCCTGCCGCACCTGCACGAACCCGCTCCGGGCCTCTACGTCGGCGGCGGGTACAACGGCCGCGGCGTCGCGATGGCGACATTGTTGGGGCAGGTGTTAGCTGACCTCGCGTGCGGCCGCCGCGACATCCCCTACCCGATCACCGCGATCCGGCGCATCCCGCTGCATGCGCTGCGCGAGCCTGCGCTGCACGTCGCGATGCTGTACCAGAAAGCGATGGACGATCTGGGCCGCTGATATGCCGCGGGCGCCGTCGCCGATAATGCGGGCTGGCGTCGCGCAGTTTCTATAGGAGGTTCCGTTGAATTTCAAGTGGGTTGCGGGACATGAGGGTTGATCGCGCGGAAGTCGAGCTTAGCCATCGAGGCGTGCGTGCTGGCGCACAATCTCGTGCTCCTTACGACGCAAGCCAATCCTGCCAACGCTTGCCGACGGCCGCGCCATTCTTTCCCCACCATTCGGCGTTGAGATAGAAGCTGTTGCCAACGGTGGCGCTGGTGCCGGGCAGGTCGCGGGCCCTCGTCGCGTCGATCTTGTCGAGCACCGACTTGCGCGAAGGCGTGTAACCAAGCAACTCCAGAACCCTTTCCTGGGCCGCGGGCTGCAGCGAGTAAGCGATTGCCTTCATCGCGTTGGCTTTGTTGGGCGCGCCCCTGAGCACGACCAGCTGCTGGATGTCGATCAGTGCCTGCTCCCATGTGTAGCGCATCTGTGGCACGGCCTGCTGGACCGCCTTGAGGCGAGCCAGATTGATGATCCCGATCACCACCTCCTGGTTCGAGATCGCATTGGCCAGCGCGCTGGTTCCCAGGAATACCGCATGTGGCTTGATCCTGTCGAGACTCTTGAACCCTCGATCGACATCGAGCGGATAGAGTTTCTTGATGTCGACGCCATCAGCGAGCAATGCGATCTCGAGCGAAAACCAGGGCAGACTGGAAAGGCCGCGCTTGCCGGGGAACTTCTGGACATTCCAGACATCCGCCCAGGACGCCGGCGTGCCTTTGATTGCCTGGCTGTTCCAGAAGATGTTCAGGCTGAACTGGTACCACGGTACGCTATATTTGGTCACTACCGCGCCATCGAAAAGCCCGCTCGGATTGACGACCGCAGCGTCGAGCTCTTCGAGCAAGCCGGATGAAATGAACTGTCCGAGTGTTGCGCCCTGAGTGTCGACAAGATCCCATTCGGTCCGATTCGCTTTCACCATCGCGGTGATCTTGGCAACGTCCGAGCCTCCCGTCGTTGTCGTCAAGGCGATGTTGTTGGCGGTCGCGAAGGGTTCTAGCACCGCCGCGCGGATGGCCTGCTCGTAGCTCCCGCCGAAACCCGCGTACACTAATTTGCCGCCAGTCTGAGCTTGGGCGGATTTCGGCAGGATCAGCGGCGAGATGCCTGTGCCGATTGCTGCCATCGCGAAGCCTGCGCCTTGCAGAAACCGGCGCCGCCCGATCGTCATGTTGCTCATTGCCGTTCTCCTTTTGTCGGGGAGTAAACGAGTGGCCATTCGGCTAGTGCCGGATCGACCGCCTGCGGGAAGATGAGCGCGTCATCTTCTCGGAAGGATAGGCTTACCGCATCGCCACGCTGCCACGGGCGACGCCCGCCGCCGTTCGTTTCGATAATGCGCAAGCGCCCAAGACCCGGCGCATCGGCGCAGTACTCGACATGCCGACCGAGGAAGATCGAATTGGATATGATCGCGGCGATCTCGTGTTCTCCGGCAGGTGCCAGAGTTATCCGCTCGGGTCGAAGCGTGACCAAAGCCGACGCGCCCGCCGCGATCGCGTCGCCGCGTACTTTGAGCATGCGCCCGCTGGAAGCTACGAACTCGCCACGCTTCGAACCTGCTACTCCCTCGATCAGGTTGTTGTCGCCGAGAAACTGCGCAACGAATAGCGTCGCCGGCTGTTCGTACAGCTCCGAGGGCGTGCCTCCCTGCTCGATCCGACCCGCGTGCATCACCGCGATACGATCCGACATCGCCATCGCCTCGTCTTGATCGTGCGTCACATAGACGACGGTCAGCGCAAGTCTTTGCTGGAGCGCGCGCAACTCGACCTGGAGATGCGCTCGCAACTTGCGATCCAGCGCGCCGAGAGGTTCATCCATCAACAACACCGGGGGGTTGAATATTATTGCGCGGGCCACCGCGATGCGCTGCTGCTGGCCACCCGACAACTGCGCGGGGTAACGATTCGCAGCGTCGGCGAGTTGCACGAGGTCGAGGGCCTCGGCGATGCGTCTTTCGATCTCCACCTTCGGCACCTTTCGCATCTCCAGCGGGAAGGAGAGATTCTCGGCCACGGTCATATGCGGGAAAAGCGCATAACTCTGAAAGACCATACCGACATTTCGGTCCTGCGGCTGCACCCGCGTAATAGCAGATCCATCGATCAGGATGTCGCCGCCGCTCGGCTCCACAAATCCCGCCAGCATCATCAACGTCGTCGTCTTGCCGCATCCCGATGGCCCGAGTACGGTGAAGAACTCGCCGGCCTCGATTGTCAGGTCGAGGCCCGCGACTATCGCCGATTCACCATAGAACTTGTGCAGGCCGACGAATTGCAGTGCACCACGTCGTTGGTCGGAGCTCGATGACGTCGCACGTTCGGCTGCTGCCGGATCGGTATGCGTCATGAGTCCAGCACACCGGTGATAGGACGTAGGTGGCGTTCGCCGCGCCGGTGACGAAGCAGCGTCGCGCCCAGCAGAACGAGCGCCGCCGCCGTCATCGTGAGCACGGCGACCACGCCGACGGTTGGATCGCTCTCGAAGGCGAGAGCCTCGTACATGCGGCGGGGAAGCGTCTTGACGCGCAAGCCTGACAGGAAGATAGCGATGGCCGCTTCATCAAACGACGTCAGGAAAGCGAAGAACGCGCTCGTCAGGATGCCGCCGGACAGCAGCGGGAGCACGATGCGCTGCATCTGCGCCCGCAAGCCGGCGCCGAGGCCGGCAGCAGCCTGCTCGTAGCGGCGGTCGAGCGTGCGTAGGTTCGCCGATACGATGGCAAACACGAAGGGCAGCGCGATCGTCGTGTGCGCAACCACGATGCCCCACTTCATATCGGTCCATCGAAAGGGGACGAGGGCGAGAAAGAAGGCGGCGCCCACCACGACGGTGGGGAAGAACAGCGGCAGCAGCAGCAACAGTTTGGCCGCGGACGCGGCGCGCGACGAGAAGCCGCGCATGACGCCGATTGCCGCAGCGGTGCCGAGGACGGTTGCCGCAATGGTCACGGCGACACCTATCTGTAAGCTCGTAAGCAACGGCTGGAACCAGCCGGGTTCCAGGAAACCCTCGTACCATTGCGTCGACCAACCAGGCGGCGGGAAGATCAACGTTCGTGTCGACGAGAACGAAATGGGGATGGCGACCATCTGCGGAAGCAGGATCAGCAACCCCAGGACCACCGCGTAGGCGCCGACGAGCCGGCCGCTGCGTGACAGCCCCCGCCGATCGACGGTGATCGCAATCTGCTCGATCCCCCGTAACACGAGGTCGAATACCGTTCCGCGCCGCCGCGCCACCGTCATTACCGCCGCGGCTTGACCAGGCGCGGCGAGCGATCCTAGGTCGCCTGAGAGCGCCAACTTGAACGCGAGCACGATCAGTCCGACGGTCAGCGCGAGAATGACCGCAGCGGCCGCGGCCAATCCGAAATCGGCCTGTTGCTCGATTGCCGTCTGGATCAGCGCTCCAAGCATGCGCCCGCTATTGCCGCCGAGCAGCGCGGGAGTGACGAACGCGCCCACGCCATAGACGAAGCACAGCACGAGACCGACCTCGATGCCGGGCAAACTCGCGGGCACGAACACGCGAACGAAGGCGCGCGCAGGCCCCGCCCCGAGGTTCGCCGCAGCGCGCAAGTAGAATTTGTCGATTCTGCGCATGACGCTGACGAGGGGAAGAATCATCAATGGCAGGAGGAAATGCGTCAGCCCGACGATCACTGCGAAGGAATTGAACAGCAGATCGAGTCTCGGCAGGCCGATTCCCGCGAGCGCATTGTTCATCAGGCCGACACGGCCGAGAAGTACCTGCCAGGCGAACGTGCGGATCAGGATGCTCGTGAGATAGGGGGCCGCGACGCAAAGGACCAGGAAACTGCGCATGCGCGCGCTTCGATGAGTCGCGATCACATAGGCGATCGGATATCCGATGACCAGCGCCAGCAATGTCGATGCCGCGGCCAATCCAATTGTCCGCATGATCGTCCAGATGTATCCCGATTGGCTCAGGATTCGCGTGTAATGCTCCAGTGCCCCGGTGGTGCCGACAAAGCTCTGCAGCAGCAGATTGCCCAGCGGCAGAACGTAGGCGACGAGCAGCAGGCACAGCGCGGGCCAGGCGAGCCAGCGCCAAGGCGAGTCCATCGATCGCCCGGCATCCTGCTGTCGATTCGCGCGAATCACGGCCGTTGCCTGCACGCCACGACGCCAAACTGCGCCGTCGAACGATGAGCCGGTCTCCGCCGCTCGTAATCCGCATGCGCGGCACGAATGCGCTCAACGGGTGCATCCGCATACAATGTCGTGCGCTGGCGAGGTTGCCGGCCGATGCTCTCGGCGATTGCCTCGAGTTCCGCGGGCGTCATTTCCTGACCATGCAAAGCTCCGGCGGCGCGGGAAATGCTTTCGTCCATTAACGTGCCGCCCAGATCGTTGGCGCCGGCTTCGAGGCATAGCCGCGCGCCTTCGCGCCCCATTTTGATCCATGATGCCTGCACATTGGGCAATACCGGATGGAGGGCCAGGCGGGCAACCGCGTGCATCAGGACGGACTCACGCAGAGTTGCGCCGTTGCGCGCTCGGCCCTTGAGGTAGATCGGCGTCTGCATCGGCACGAACGGCAGCGGTACGAATTCGGTGAAGCCTCCGGTGCGCGTCTGCAAAGCGCGCACGCGCAGCAGATGACGAGCCCAATGCCCCGGCCCATCGACGTGTCCGAACATGATGGTGACCGTTGCTTTCAGCCCGACCTCATGAGCGGTGCGCATCACCTCCAGCCATTCGCGCGTGTCGACCTTGTCAGGGCAGATGATTCGCCTGACCTGGTCGTCGAGCACTTCGGCCGCCGTTCCCGGGACGCTCCCAAGGCCGGTATCCTTGAGTCGAATCAGGAATTGGCGCAGACTCAACCCCAAAGTCGCGGCGCCTTGCCAGATCTCGAGAGGCGAAAACGCGTGCACATGTATCGCGGGTACCGCGTGCTTGACGGCGGCGAGCACCTCAAGATAGCGCTCCCCCGTATATGATGGATGAATGCCGCCTTGCAGGCAGACTTCGGTTGCACCGCGTGCCCACGCCTCGCGGCTCCGGCGCGCGATTTCATCGACATCCAGATCATATGCACGACCGCGCAAATTCTCGCTCAACTTCCCCTTGGAAAAGGCACAGAACTGGCAACGGAAATAGCAGATGTTGGTGTAGTTGATATTCCTGTTGACCACATAGCTGACGGTGTCCCCAGTTACCTGACGGCGCAGTCCGTTGGCCGCCTCGCAGACGCGCCAGTAGTCATCCCCGCGTGCTCGGAACAGGCGCACGACCTGCAACTCGTCGAGCGGCTGTCCGTCGGATGCGCGGGCGATGACTTCATTGAGCTCTTTGCGGGCGGGCGTGAGCCGGTGCGACAGAGAGCGGCGCGATTCGAGCCCGGCCGGCGTTGCGGCCGCTCCGGGGGTCCAGTCCGAAGAGCGGCCGTAGCCCTCGGAGTCGGTTGCGCGTAGCACATGACGGCGCACCTCCGGGTCGAGCCAGTTGTTCGCTCGTACGATGTGGTGCGGATGAACCGCAGTGCGCTCGACGAGCACCTTGCCCGCGGCGGCCGTCTCCTCTTCCAGCGAAGCAAGATGCGGCCAGCGGGCTTCCGGGTTGACGTGATCGATGGTGACCGGCGACACCCCACCCCAATCGTCGATGCCTGCGTCGATCAGGCGGGACAACGCGCCCGCGCTCAGATTCGGCGGCACCTGGATCGAGACCTCGGCGCCAAAGATGATGCGCGCGACAGCGACCGTCCAGAGATGATCCTCGAAGGGCGGCTCCGTCGCGTTCGCCATGCGCGTGTCCCGCTTGGCGCGGAAGTTCTGCACGATGATTTCTTGCAAATGGCCGTACCGATCGTGCAGGTTCCGCAAGGCGAGCAACGACTGGACTCGCTCAAGCCGTGTTTCGCCGATGCCAATGAGGATGCCCGAAGTGAAACTCACGTTCGCACGGCCGGCCGCCTCGATCGTGTCCAATCGCGCCGCGGGCAACTTGTCCGGCGATCCAAAGTGAGGACCACCTCGCATGCACAGCCTGTTGGCCACGCTCTCGAGCATGATGCCCATCGATGCTGAGACCGGGCGCAGGCGCTCGATGTCCTCAAGCGACATCACGCCCGGATTGAGGTGCGGCAGGAGGCCAGTCTCGGCCAGGACGAGTCCAGCCATTTCCGCCAGATAGGCGAGCGTTGTTCGATGCCCTAAGCGCGCGAGCTCCTCGCGGGCCGTGTGGTAGCGTAGCTCCGGCTTGTCGCCCAGCGTGAATAGGGCCTCCTTGCATTCGGCGGCGAGCCCTGCTCGGGCAATTGCGAGGACCTCATCGGGCGTCAGATACGCGTTCGAGGCGCGCTGCGGAGGCTGCGCGAACGTACAGTAATGGCAGCTATCCCGGCACAGCTTGGTCAGTGGGATGAAGACTTTGCGCGAATATGAAATCGTGTCGCCGCGAGCGTTGTCCCGCACGGCCGCAGCGGTATTCGTTAGCAGCGCGAGATCCTCGCAGTCCGCAAGCTCGAGCGCCTGCGCGTCCGACGGAAGCTTCCCTTCCATGACGCCCGCCGTGCACGCCGCCAATGCGGAAGGTGTCGCCGGTGGACTGGACTGGCGCGATAGCGAGAGAGTCATGACCATCCTCGGAGTGAACGGGAAACGACGACCTGTGCCCGGCCATGGCGCCGCAGGAAATGCCAAGTTCGCGTGTCGGATCGCTTGCGCGCGAACGTTTCCAGATCGACAGGGTTGTCGATGTCCGAACGATTCCTGGCGAGGGAATGATCGCTGGATCGACCTCCGACCGGCGTGCGGCGCTGACATGCCTGACAAAGCTTTCCCCGCCGAACGCGAGCGGCACGACATCCGGAGGAGTCATGAGTACCGCATTCGAGTCGCCTCAGTCGTGGGCGGGTACGATTGTGAGCCCCAAGGGCCCCGATGCGCGGCAAGCAAGTTGCTCGAACTCGTCGACGGTGCGGAGCAAGCGCGCTGGAGAGCCGCCGCTTGGCAAGCCCGAGAGGCTTGACGGAGACCACGACCCGGATGCCCACCACCGCGGTCATCGTCCGTGTCGCAATCACCCGAACTCAGCACGCAGTCGGGGCAGGACTGCCTTCGCGTACAACCGAATGAAGCGCTCCTGGTCACTGGCGGGCGCGTGAAACACCAGATGTCGAAATCCCAGTTCGATATATGGGCGCAACTTATCGACATGCTCGTCGGGATCGTTCGACACGATCCAGCGCTTGGCGGCGCGCTCGATAGGCAGCGCATCGGCAAGGCGCTCCATTTCGAGTGGATCCTCGACGGACACCTTCTCCTCCGGCGACAGCGCCAGCGCAGCCCAATGGCGCGTCTCGGCCATCGCATACCCGGCATCCGGATCGAACGAGACCTTCATCTCGATCATGCGATCAATCGAATCAGTCGGACGGCCGGCTGTATCGAGGCCGGCGGCCACGTTGGGCAGCAGCGTGTCGGTGTAGAGCTCGCGCGCCTTGCCGCTCGTGCAGATGAAGCCGTCAGCAGTGCGGCCGGCATACTTGGCGATCATCGGCCCCGCGCCGGCAACATAGATCGGAACCATGCTATCGGGGCGATCGTAGATCGTCGCCTTCTCGGTCTTGTAGTATTCCCCCTCGAAGGTGACGCGGTCTTCGGACCATAACTTGCGAATCAGCGTAACCGCTTCCCGCAGACGCGCAAACCGCTCCTTGGCTTCGGGCCAACGCATGCCCGTTGCCGGAACCTCGTTCAACGACTCTCCAGTTCCTACCCCCAGAACGATTCGTCCGGGACACATCGCCCCGAGCGTGCCGAAGCACTGCGCCACGAGCGAAGGGTGATAGCGGAACGTTGGAGTGACAACGCTGGTACCGATGGTTATTCTCGAGGTCGAAGCCCCGAGAGCCCCCAGCCACGCGAACGCGTACGGTGCATGTCCGCCCGTATGACGCCATGGCTGGAAGTGATCGCTTATGAACACCGAGTCGAAACCGCATTCTTCCGACAGGATGGAGAAGCCGAGTAGTTCTTTAGCGCCGAACTGCTCTGCGGAAGCCTTGTAGCCGAGCTTGATCATTTGATTCTCACCTCACGCAGGTACCGCAAGTCGATCACAGTCGTCTCGATGCGGCACGCGCGGTGCACCCGCGCGACCGCGGCAATCCGGCTATCGAAAATGCGGGATGACCCTTTTGGCGAACAATTGGGTCATCTCGAGATTGTTGCCACCTTCCGGGAAGAACTCGACGTGCCGCACGCCGTATTCGGCGATGCGCTCGATTCCGCGAATGAAATCCGAGGGATCTCCCGCGAGGGTGAACGCATCGATCATCTGGTCGGTTACCAGGGCGGCCGCCTTCCGCGCTTCAGGGCCGTGGGCGCTGCCGGAGAACGCGTCCCGGACGGCTTCGATCGGACCCGCAGGTATACCGGCCAACTCGGCGTAGCGCGGCTGCGTGGTCACCATCCACGCCGCGATCGAACGGCAATGCGCGCGCGCCTTATCGCGGTCCTCCCCAAGGTTGCCGAAGACACAGCACGCGCGATCGATGTTTGCAAGCGAGCGACCGGCTGCAGCCGCGCCGCGGGCGATGTCCGTCTGCGCTGCCTCGATGCATCGAGGGTCGGTTCCCGCCATGTAAATGACACCATCGCACAATTCGCCAGCCATTTCGAGCATCTTCGGTCCGCTCGCGGTCATGTAGATCGGCATGTCGTTGCGGGCGAGGAATCTTAGGCGTGCATTCTTCAGGACGAGCGTCTCGCTCGAATAGTCGACCGGCTCGCCGGTCATCAGCGCGCGCCCCTGCTCGATCATTTCGCGGATCGCCTTCATCTTGGCGGCCGCATGACCAAGCTCCTTCACCGTGCCGCCGCCGGCGCCGACATTCATGATCGCGCGCCCCATCGACAACTCGTCGATGGTCGCCATCGCGTTGAAGCTGACGGCTGGATTTCGTGTCAGCGGGTGCGTGCAATTGGGGCCGATCTTCACGTGCCTGGTGTTCAGCGCGCTCAATGTCAGGTAGGAATACACGTAGCGGCCATAGAGTGACGCGTCGGCGAGCCACAGGTAGTCGAACCCCGCCCCGTCGACATAGGACGTGAGCTCGTTGAATGCGTTCGGCGGATCGGTCGGCAGAAACGTGATCCCGAAGCTGATTCGCTGGCCCATCAGTCGCCCTTGACGCGCTTCTTGTAGGCCGCCACCTTTGCCTTGAACGCTTCGGACGCCAGCGTCTCGCCGCCGATCGCCCAGTTCTCGGCCGCGGTCTCCCGGAACAGCACCCAACAGTGCTCGCGGCTTCCGCCGGCGATCGTCTCCATGATCTCGGTGATCGCCTCGGCCATCTTGTGCTTGGTTTCGGCCGAACGGCCTGGAAGCAACTCTATCGTTACCAGCGGCATGATCGCGCTCCTATAGTCAGCCGTGTGGAAGGACACGGATTCCATATTATGAAATCTCGTTTCTTATTTTGGATGATAGTGAACCCACGAACAAGCAGTTGTCAATAGGTAGGCGTCCTCACGCCATATGGCTGTCGCGGCCAAACTGATTGTCGCAATCGCGCGCGTCGGTACGAATTCGCGGCGCGCGGCGTTCTTCAGGTGACGTCCCTACCTGCTGCGGCCTTTACCGCGCGAAACGCTATGCTCGAACTCGCCCACATACCCCAGTTGTCGCGAGATTCTGTCGGCTCCGTCGATCAGCGACGGAGCCGTTCGAGCAACGAATTCCGGCGTCATGCGAGCGGTCGGCGCCCAGATCCCGATTCCCAGGTTGACCACGCCGACCCGGTCGCAGACGGGAGCGGCGATGCCCACCATTTCGCCCATGTACTCCCCGACACTCATCGAGTACCCACGTTTGCGAGTCAATGCGAGATCCTTGCGCAAAGCCTCCGGATCGATCAGTGTCCGCGGCGTAACCTCCTCGAGGGGCCCCTTCAGGACTGCGCGCTCGAACTCGGGGTTGTGTGCGATGATTGCCTTGCCCATCGCCGACGAGTGCGAGGGAGCGCTGCTACCGAGCATGGTGACGATGCGCACTGGGTGCGAGGAATCAACTCGATCCAGGTACACCACCGAGTGCGGGTCCTCGAGCGGCACCATGCCGAGATGCACCGTTTCCCGGCATTCGCTGACCAGACGGCGGAGAAACGGTCGCGCGCTTTCGGCGACTTCGCGAAAGTTGACGGCCGCACAACCGATCTCCCACAGCCTGATCGCCAACCGATAGCGTCGGGTCGCTGGATCTTGGACGATCCACCCCGCCTTTCGAAATGACGCGAGAAAGTGGTGGACGGTGGGGGTGGGCATGCCCATGTGGCTCGCCAGCTCGCCAACGCCCCATTCGCGCTGACCGTCCACGAACGCTTCGATGATTTCCGCGGACCGCTTGACAGACGTAAGCATTGTTTCCCTCCCAACGGGTTGTATGCCCTAGGCCGGCAGCGCCGGAACCAAACAAAGAATACGATAGCCTCCTGACCGAAGGTAAGGTGACCGACCATGGCTGCCACGGCACTGACCGATCGCTACGCGGCGAACCTGCACGGCGTGCTGTCGTGCTATGACCGCATCATCGTCACCGGCACGTTGCCTGGCGCGTGCTACGCCGGGGGGATGACCAGTTTTCTGTACTCCCGAGGCATCCGTATCTTTGACTACCCGCGTCTTGCCGAGCCGTTGCGAGATCGGATTCGCGAACGCGCGCAGCAAGTGTGTGCGGACGCGAGCATCGAGATCGAGCACGTCAACAAGAGCCACATCCGCAAGGAGGATCTGGTCGCGCGGGTGCTGGCACGCCGTGGTGACACGCCGGGGCTGGTGCACGTGATCTCGGCGATGGCGGCCTGTGCGAGTTACAAGCCTTGGCTGGACAAGAGCAACGGGCACGTCTATCTGCGCCCCGACTCCGACAAGTGCCTGCACTACTACTTCTACTTCATCGACCAGGGGTTCGGCCTGTGCTATCTGCGCGTGCCCACCTGGGCGCCGTTCCCGCTGCAGTTCTACTGCAACGGCCACAGCGCATTGGCGCGTTCGCTCCAGCGCGAGGGCATCGACTTCGTGCAGGAGGACAACGCCTTCTTGCGTATCGCCGACCTCGCGCGCGCGCAAGCGCTGGCCGACGCCTTCAACCCCGAGCAACTGCACCGGTGCCTCACCCGCTATGCCCACTGGCTGTGCCCGGTGGCGGAGGTGTTTGCCCAGAACGACTGGCATTGGAGCATCCGCCAAGCCGAGTACTCCACCGATCTGATGTTTCGCAGCCAGCACATCCTGCGGCCGCTCTACGACGCCATCTCGCGGCAGGCGGTGCTGGCCGCCGATGCCCCGCGCGTAGCCGGCTTCCTGGGCAAGAAGATCACCCCGTCGTTGGCGCAAGAGCTCGGCTCGCGCCCGTCCACCCGCATCGAGGGCCGTTGCATCAAGCACTACATGGGCGCGGCCGGCGTCAAGGCCTACGACAAGTTCTCCCGCGTGCTGCGCGTGGAGACCACCGTCAACGATGTCAGCTTTTTCAAGCACCACCGCAGGGTGGAACACAAGGGTGCGCCGGCCACGCGCGAGCTGGCGCCGCTCAAGAAGTCGATCTACAGCCTGATCGATCTGCGCGAGATCCTCCTCGGCTGCAACCAGCGCTATCTGGCGTTTCTGTCCAGTCTGGATGATCCCAGCGCCGGTGAGTGTGACCTGCAACGCCTGAGCCAGCCGCGAGTGGGTACGCCCCCGTCGGTGAAGGGGCTCAACTTCTTTAACGCCACCGACCGCCAACTGCTGTGCACCTTGCAGCACGGCGAGTTCAACATCCATGGTTGGCGCAGAGCCGATCTCGTCGCTCGCCTCCCCATGCCACCCTCGGCCATGTCCCGCCAGCTCAGACGCCTGCACACCCTCGGCGTGATCAAGAAGGTCACCCATACCTATCGCTACTACTTGACGCGCCTGGGCCGAGCCGCCATCGCCGCAGCGTGCTCGCTGACACGATTCAGTATCGTTCCGGCTATGGCCGCTGCGCATTGAAGTCTTCGCAAGACTTGTCAAAAAGTCATCCGTCTAGGGACTAATGTCGTTCGGCCGGGTATTCCGAATTATGAAATCTTAATTCATATTGTTGAAAACTACGCCGCGATGTGCAATATTTTCACGGTGCTCCTAAGCAAATGTGGTTTTGCCGTCTTGCTTGACCCCTTCGGGGTGAGGGGATGGGTCGCGCTACGGCCCGGCCCGGGAGCTTAGCGTGAAAGATGCGGTGCCCCCGAAGTCTCTTTCATCTTCAGGGGTGGTGCCAGCCACCATGATCGTTAGTCGCAATCCAGCCCATGCCTCTTACCCTACGCGTCGACCATGTAACGCTTGCCGGCAACGGCCTTCGGGCTATGAGTGCGGCGTTCACCACTCGCGGTCTGTACCCATCCTACGGTGGGCCTCATGGTAATGGCGCAACGCATATGGCCCAATTGGGTTTCGGCGACGGATCCTATCTTGAGTTCATCGCCCCGATCTCGCCAGACGGTCCGCCGTCGCCGATCTGGAACGCGTTCATGGCGGCCGACGCCGGTCCGTGCGCCTGGTGCGTTGCGAGCGACGCACCGATCGCGGCGAGCGTCGCCAGTTTGCGCGCGAACGGTGTGCGTGTCACCGATCCCGTGCTGCGCAGCAGGATTCTTCCCGATGGCGTCGCGCTCGAATGG
This sequence comes from Burkholderiales bacterium, assembly GCA_020845855.1. Lineage (GTDB taxonomy): Bacteria > Pseudomonadota > Gammaproteobacteria > Burkholderiales > Casimicrobiaceae > VBCG01. The sequence continues at coordinate 16,650 of JADLEZ010000345.1, read as the reverse complement.
GAAATGGCACTGGTCGGCGAGGGTTCGCCGGGCAGCGTCCATCCCTTTCTGATCCGCGACATTACTGCGCGCAGCCGACGCGTGGCCATCAGTCCCGCGACCATCGAGTACGGGTTGACCGGAATCGAAGCCGTTGTCATCGCGGTCCGTGATGCCGATGCGACCTCTGGCGAGCTGCGCCGGGCGTATGGTCTCGGCACCCCGCATGCCATCTCGCTCAGCGGCTTGCGGACCCGACTGCTGGGGTTCCGGCACCAGCCCGTGATACTGGCGCAAGTTGCCGATGACGATGCACTGCTCAAGCGAAGACTCAGGCGATTCGGAGACGCCCCTTTCGCCGTACTGCTTGCAAGCCGTGACTTGGCATGCACCTGCGATCGACTGGGGGTAACTGCTGCGCCGCGGGCGATCTTGGGTGAGGAATCGATCGTGGCGGCCTGGTTGCCGATGGGAAACGATCATCGCGGACGTATCGGTATCGTCGGCCAGGACACGATCCGCCGCTCGAGAGGCGCCGCGCAGCAGCTCCGCGATATCGGTGCCGCACACGTCCTTCCCGCTCGCTCGCCAGGCAAGTCGTAATGACTCGTTCAGTGAAACGGCATCGCGCGTGTGAATCGGAGCAATCATCACGCAGCACAAGGACGAGGATTTGAGGATGCCTACAGGTTCATACGTTTCGTTCACTCGTTCATCAACAAGCGCGCCATCGGAATCTGACACCATGCGGCGGAGATTTGGCAATGACCACACCGGGGTAGTCGGGCTCCTGCGTGGCGGCCGGCCGGGTCGCGTCGTGGCATTGCGTGCGGACATGGATGCCTTGCCGATTGTCGAGGAAGTCGACATTCCGTTTGCATCGAAAGCTCGAACTACGTGGAATGGCGAGGAGGTTGGCGTAATGCACGCACGCGGCCACGACGCGTACATCGCGGTGCTGATGGGTGTGGCCGAAGTACTTGCCGGCCTGCGCGACGACTTCCCGGGTTTGGTGAAATTCATCTTCCAGCCCGCGGAGGAATTGCCGCCGGAGGATGAGGAGGGCGGGGCGCGGTTGATGATCGAGCAGGGGCGCTGGACGCACCCCGCCCGGACGCAATCTTCGCGCTGCACGTAACATCGCGGCTTTCGTCGGGCATGATCGGTTACTGCGCCGGTCCGACGAGGGCAAGTGCGGACACCATGGAAATCACCGTACGCGGACGGCAGGCGCACGGCGGAATGCCGTGGCACGGCATCGATGCGATCGTCGTTGCCTCGCAGGTTGGTGCTCGGCCTGCAGACAATCGTCAGCCGCCAAATCGACATCACGCGCGAGCCGGCCGTGGTGACAATCGGTTCGATCAAGGGCGGCATGCGGGAGAATATCGTCGCTGACTCGGTCGAGATGCGCGGCGGTCCGCGCCTTTGACGAGGCGATGCGCCGGGACATTCACTATCGGGTCGAAGAGATCGTGCAATCATCGCAACGACCTCGCAAGCGACGAGCGAGGTATGCATACGCAAGAGATATCCGGTCACGGTCAACGATCCTGGATTGACGACGGCGATGCAACCGACTCTGCGGCGCGCCGCTGGTGATGCGAATGAAGTGTTGATGCCGAAGATCACCGCGGCCGAGAACTTTTCCTTCTTCCAGCAAGTCGTGCCAGGACTGTTCTTCTTCGTCGGCGTTACCCCCTGCGACCGGGACGTGATGGACGCGGCACCGAACCACTCGCGCCAATTCTTTGTCGATGAGTCTGGGCTCGAATTGGGCCTTCGGGTAGCGAATCTCGTTTGCGACTTCCTCGAAGCACCCGCAGCGAGCGCCGGTTGAGTGAAAGCGATCGCGCTCGTATCCCTTGGTCGTGCCAACCCGACCTGCGGGCGAGCTCGGCGAGCGTGATCGCGTGAACCGTCCTGGCTTTTCCGGAGATCTCCGGGCCTGAGTCAGGCAGCCATCGCCGCTCGGTGCTGTCGTCGGTGATCGTGCGGCATTGGCGCCCGCGTAGCGCGCCGTGCAGGTCCAGCATCCGCACCCGCCCCCAAACCGACCCGCTTTCGCAACCCCGCCAACAAGGCGTTTGGCGATGGCTGGAGACGTTCAATTTCGCTTCAGCCAGCTCACAAACAGTGTTCACCGAGTATTGGCAGGCGGTGACCGCGGCCGCCGAGCGGGTGCCTCGGCGGACCATGGCGGTGATGGCCTCGATCGAGGGTTGGCACCTCGAGACCGTGGTCTGCCCGGCAGGCGCTGCGCGGCATCGATGTCGTCGTTGCGTGGTCGCCGAATTTGGTGACATTGCCCGTCTTGCCCATCATCAAGGATCTGCGCATGCAAGCTGAAAGGACCTGCGGCCGCCAGCACCGAGTCCGTTATAGCGCTGAACGAAGCGTCGCGCGATTAACGGGATAGGAAGGCCGATGTGTGGGGGCCGATCGGATTGCCCTCAAGGCGCGCGAGATCCGCCGGCTCGTCGATGTCGAGCGCGATGCCGGGGATCGATGCGATCTTGGGCTCAATTCCCACCTGGCGCGCCAGCGCAACATGCCGCGCGAAGCTGTCGTCGCCGAAGGCCAGGTCGACGCAGTCCGGCGGAGAGACCACGATCCCGTTGGAGCCACGTAGATCGTGCGACGGGACGATCGTGAACGCGGGGCGTGCACCATGCGCACCGACTAGAGCATCGATCTCGTTGGCGGTGACACACGGAATGTCGCTTGGCACGGTCAGCATCGCGTGGCGGCCCTCGCCCGCGAGCCGCCGCGCGGCCGCCATCACGGCTGCGGTGTGGCCGCCGCGTGCACCGTCCTCGAAAATGCGCGCGCCGAATCGTGCTGCCAGGTCGCGAACGCCGGGGTCGACGGATACGACGACGATGCCCGTCAATGCCGTAGCGGCCGCCAAGGCAAGCAATACGTCTTGCAGCATGGCCCGCGCAAGCTCACGCCGGAACTCGGGCGGATGGCGTGCCGCGAGGCGGCGCTTCGCGTCTTCGAGCTTCTTGACGGGAAGCACCGCCCAGGTGTTGCGCGACGCATTCATCGACGGGCTTCGAAGGCGCGTTCGTGCATAGAAGATAGCTCGTCCGCGAACTCGAGCACGGCGCGTGCTAGTCGCATCTTGTCGTCGACCGTGCGCATGAGGGTGGCTTCGGCGCGCACCGGCATGTCGACATCGGTGGCGCATGTTGCGGCGTCGGCCTCGTCGATTACGTAGCCGTCGAGAAGATCGCCATAGTGCCGCGCCGCGGTCATCGCGTCGATCGCGATGCCGAGCTCACCCATCATCTTGGCTGTCGGTCCCTTGACGGCACGCCCACCGATAATCGGCGAGACTCCGATGACAGGCGCGCGACATAGAGCGAGCGCCCGCCGGAACGGCTCGACCGCGAGCAGGGGATCGATGCTGATGAGCGGGTTGGACGGGCAGATCACGACCGCCCGCAGCGTCGGATCGTGAAGCAGTTCCACGAGCGCCGGATGGGCGCAGGCCGAGGCCGCGCCGTCGAAAGCGATTCGAGTGATCGTCGGCTCGCACCGGCGCCTCACAAAGTATTCCTGGAACGCGAGCCAACCGTCATGCGTGCGTACCCGTGTGCGCACCGGGTCATCGCTCACCGGCAAAACGCGCGTCGCCACCCCTAGACGCTGGCGAATATCGTCTATCACATCGGAGAGTGATTCACCGGCAGCCAGGCGCCGCGTGCGCTCAGCGTGCAGCGCGAGGTCGCCGTCGCCCAGGCGGAACCACGTGGCGCCTCCCAGCGTCGCGAGCACGGACATGAAAGTCCATGTCTCGTCGCGGCGCCCCCAGCCGCGCTCCGGATCGGCGAGGCCGGCAAGCGTGTACACGAGCGTGTCGAGGTCAGGGCAGATCGCGAGTCCGAGATGCTCGAAGTCGTCTGCGACGTTGGCGGCGACCGTGAGCGCGCCCGCGGGCAGGACGTGCGCAAGGCCGAGCACGAGCTTTGCGCCACCGATGCCGCCAGAGAGCGCGAGCACCTTGCCTTCTTGCCAGGACGTGGTCATTAGCGGAAGAGGTCGTCGACCGCTGGGCGGATAAGCGAGCTCGCCGGCAATGGCGGGGCAGACCATTCGAGGCCGCGGATGACCACGACGGGCCACGCCTCGTCGGCTTGCCCCATGACGAGCGAAGCCGCGGCGGCAACTTCGTCCGCGAAGCCGATGATGGTCGCTTGCAGCGTCCGGCCGTAAAGGTCGAGACTTCCTCGCTTGTCGACGATGGATGGCAATCCTGCCACGCCGAGTGCGACACCGACGGTACCGACGCGCCACGCCCGCCCAAAGCTATCGTTGATCACCACCGCTATGCGCTTGCCAGTGCGTTTGCTGATTGAGGAGCACAGCGCGGCGGCGCTCGCGTCTGGATCCTCGGGAAGGCGCAGCGCGTACTCGCCTTCGCCGCTGCGGCCCACGTTCGACTGGTCGACGCCGGCATTTGCCATAACGTAGCCACGCCGATGCTCGACGATCAGGACCTCTAACTTGGATCGCACCACCCGGCGCGATTCGCCGAGAATCACCTCGACGAGGCGTGGGTCCTTGTGCGTCGCCTGCGCAAGCGAGAGTGCGCGTGCCGACGGCTCGATGGACGCGAGATCCACGAACCGGTCCTCGGCCTTCGAGACGACCTTCTGGGCGATCGCGATGACGTCGCCGTCCGCAATCCCGATGTCCGATTCTGCGGCGGATACGACAATCATCGCGGCGAGGTCGTCCCCGGCACTCACCAACGGAAACGCTGGAAGCGCGAACAGCTCCAGTCGACCGGCGCGCAACATCGACGGCAGGTCAGCCGACGCTGGCACGGAGCCGCGGCAGCATGTGCTGTGCATACGTACGCAAGAAGCGCTCCTGGTCAGGTTCCAGCTTAACCACGAGATGCGGAAATTCGAGGCCGATGTAGTGGCGGATACGCTCGACGTGCTCGTCGGGGTCGCTCGACACGATGAAGCGTGACACGGCGCGCTCGGTGGGAAGGGCATCGGCAAGTTTCTGCATCTCGAGCGGATCCTTGACCAAGGCCTTTTCCTCTGGCGACAGCGTGAGCGCCGCCCAGGGCCGGGTGGCTTCGTGTGTGACTGCGAGATCATTGTCGAACGACACCTTCACCTCGATCATGCGCTCGTAGCTCGATCCCCGATGATCCGAACTCGCGAGGCCGGCTCGACGCTGGGCAACAACTGCTCGATATACAGCGACTGCGCCTTGCCACTCGTGCAGATGAAGCCGTCGCCCGTAGTATATCCCCTCGAACGAGACGCGCTCGTCGGGCCACGGTGCGCCAATCAGCGCGATGGCTTCGCGCATGCGGGCGAAGCACTCCTTCATCTCGGGCCATGGACACCCCGTGGCGGGCGCTTCGTTGAGCGATTCCCCCGGAATCGAGCCGAACGCGAGCACGGCGAACCGCAGGAGCTCGCCGGGTCCGAACTGCTCGGCGGACGCCTTGTATCCGAGCTTGATGATCGCTGTTGGATGCAACCCGGCGCGGCTACGCGATCGACTTCTCGACCGCCGCGCGCACGTCCCGGGCGAAGGTTGTGGCAATGTCGACCTCCGAGCGGTCGCCGCACGGGATCGGCATAATCGTCAAATGGGTGATCCCGGCTTCGGTAACGACGCGCCGAACCTGTTGCGAAACATCTTCGATCGTACCGGCCCAGGCGAAGCGCGGGACGAACTCGTCGGGAACCAACTCCCCGCATTCGTAGATCAGCCCGTAGTCGCGACGCGCGATCAGCGCTTCGAGCTCCTCCGGTACCGATAGCCCGAGTCGATGGACGAACTCGCGGTCGGGATAGCTCGACCACAGGCAGACCGCAATGTTTGGTTTGACGGCTCGGTAGGCGATCGCGCGGACGGGATGGATACAGGTGTCGATTCGACTAATGAGTGTGAAATCCCGGAGTTTGCGCCCTGCTCGGGTTGCCCCTTCGGCGATCATCTTCTTGGCATGATCTATGCCCTCCGGCTCCGCGAACGTCGCGATCATCGCCCCATCGGCCATTTGTCCGGCCGTGCGATAGACGTGATCGCCCCGCGAGGCCACGTAAACAGGAATGCCGGGGCGCGCCGGAAACCCGAGACTGCCCCGTGTGAACTCGACGAATTCACCGTGGTGGTCGACGACTTCCCCTCGGAACATACCGCCGATCACCGTGATCGCCTCGCGTATAGCCACCGCAGGTCGGGAGCGGTTGAGTCCCATTTCGGCAAATCCAGTGCCGCCTGCACCCATACACAACACGGCTCGTCCCCCGGAAACCTCGTCGAGGGTGGCCACCGCCATCGCGGTCATCGCGGGGTGTAGCGAATACGGATCGGAGATGAAGGTGCCGATCTTGATCCGCTTTGTGCGCGCCGCAGCCATGGCTGCGGTGACGTACATGTCGTGGAAGAACTTTTCGTTAGTGATCCAGAGGTAGCTGTAGTCAAGGCGCTCGCTGGCGTCGATGAGCTCGACGATCTTCGACAGCGGCTGACGCCGCCAATGCACGGCCAATCCGAGTGTTAAATCCACCATTTTGCGCCCTGTGGCCAGCGTCGGCTCATTTCACGTGCGGCATGACTTCTTCGGCGTAGAGCTGGATCTGGTCCACCAGTTCCTGATATGAGTTGGCAGCGATGAACAGTCCCAGCAGATGGTCGGCCCCGGCCTCCTTGTAGGCGTTCGACCGTTCGATGCATTCTTCCACGCTGCCGATAATGTTCGACTCGGCGTGGGATCGCGTACCTTGATCCTTGAGCGTCGATTGGGCAAGCGAATTCAAGTGCTTGCACATCTGCGTCTGTTCGAATCGGCGAACCGCCTCGTTGTGGGTACGGGCAATGTAGAGTGCGAGTTGCGGCGCCATCTCGATCGCGTCTGGATCGCGGCCCGCGGCATACGCCGCTTCGCGCACGCGCTTGACGCCTTCTCCGAAGACCTTCGGCGATTGACAGGCCGGGATATAGCCGTCCGCGTAGCGACCGGCTCGTTCCGTGCCGGCCACGCTGTTACCCCCGATCAGCAGCGGCAGCGTCTGCTGCAACGGCTTCGGGTACAGCTCAACATCACGGAATCGGTAGTACTTGCCCTCGAACGTACAGCGGCGCTCGCTGAACAACATACGCAGCGCCTGGATGCCCTCGGTCACCATGTCGCCGCGATGAGCCTCCCAGCCCGGGTGCAGCGCATGGAACTCTTCGCGGTAGGCGCCGATGCCGATACCGATCTCTAGACGGCCGTTGCTGAACTGATCGAGTGTGGCGATCTGCTTGGCCGTGACCACGATGTCGCGTCGTAGCGGCAGCACTAGCATGCTGGTGCCGACGCGTAGTGTGGTCGTAGCAGCGCAGACGAACGCATAGGTGACCAGAATCTCCCAGTAGTTCGGCGGCTCAGGGAACTCCCGCCTGACGTAAGTCTGGGTCGTCATGTGGTCGTTGCCCCAGACGGAATCGTAGCCGAGCCTCTCGCAGAACTTCGCAATCTCGATGATCTGCTCGGGCGTCGCGAACGGAACTGGATAGGTGAGACCTTCCATTCCGGTCGGCAATCCAACGCTGAATTTCATGATAACCTTACCTGTCCGGCCGGGGTGGCATGGCGAATGTTTGGATGATATCGCGGAGATTCGAAGCTTGTACAGATTCGACCTCTACAGTGCGCTTCTCGATGGTTGGCTCGACACGGCACACCGATACTGACGATTTCACGCCCAGCGAGATCGCCGCGTTTCGGGCTGAGACGCCGGGCTGCCGATCGGTCGTGCACCTGAACAATGCTGGGGCCGCGCTTGTCGCGAAGCCGGTACTGGACAAGCACGTGGCGCACCTCCAACGCGAAGCTGATATCGGGGCCTACGAAGCCGCGCGCGCAGCCGCTGGAGAGGTTCGCGCGGTCTATCGTGCGTTTGCGGAGCTCCTTGGTTGTTCGCCGCAAGAAGTGGCCCTCGCCCCCAACGCAACGTGGGCATGGTCGCAGGCGTTCCTGGCGATGCCGTTGCAAAGCGGCGATCGAATCCTGACGGCGCAGTCCGAGTACGTGTCCAACTATCTTGCCTATCTCAAGCGCGCGAAGGAAGTTGGCGCAACGATCGACGTTATCCCCAACGACGAGTACGGGCAGATCGACACGAATGCGCTGCTACGGGCGATCGACGAACGCGTCAAGCTCATTTCGCTTCCGCATGTGCCGACCAACGGCGGGCTGATTAATCCAGTTGCGGAAGTCGGGCGAATCGCGCGCGCGCACGGCATCCCGTTCCTGCTGGACGCGTGTCAGTCGGTGGGGCATCTTTGTGTGAATGTCGATGAAGTCGGCTGCGATATTCTTGCGACCACCAGTCGCAAGTTTCTACGCGGCCCGCGCGGGATGGGGTGCCTTTATGTGCGCAAGCGCTGGATCGAGCGTCTCGAGCCGCCCGTTTTCGATCCGCAAGGCGCGCAATGGGTAAGTTCCGATCAATATCTCCTACGGCCGGATGCGTGCCGTTATGAAACATGGGAGTACAGCGTTGCCGCCGCGTTGGCGCTCGGCGAGGCTGTGCGACGGGCAAATGCGATCGGCCTGCCGCGGATCGAGCGCCGGCTCGTTGGGCTTGCCGCCACGCTGCGGGGCAACCTCAACGCCATCGAGAACGTGACCGTTCACGACCTCGGAGCGCACAAGGGCGCGATCGTGACGTTTGACGTGAATGGACTTCCGGCCGAGGCCGCGATGGCGGCCCTCATCGCGCGGGGATTCAACGTCAATATCACCAAGCCCGCGTTTACCATGCTCGACATGTCCCGCCGCAACCTGCCCGATCTCGTTCGCGCCAGCGTCCACTATTACAACACCGACGAAGAAATCGACGCGTTTTGCGCAGAGGTTGCGACACTGGCGCGTGCGCCGCAACATGAATGACGAGGTCTACGAAAAATTGGAAGACCTGAGGGCGGTCTGGGCGACCCCGTTCCGTTGAAATAGCGCTTGTTCCAGTATATGCTTAATAGCACCGTCTCATGGTCTTTATGGCGCGCAGTGGTTGCGCGTGGGGCGCAAACAAGTTTCCTTGGCAAAGGGGGTGCGACGGCATCGCGGACCTTGAGTTCCGCATCACCTCATAACAACTGGAGGAAGAAATGAAGCGTGTCGTTCGAATCGCCATGGCCATCGCGCTCGGCTTGGTCGTCGCGTCATCAGTCCATGCCGCTGACACCGTGAACGTGGCGCTCAACTGGAATGTTCCGTATTCGGGCTGGGCAGGATTTTACGTCGCCCGCGCCAAGGGCTACTACGAGGCGGAGGGCCTGGAGGTCAAATGGACGCTGATCAAGGGCTCAAATCCGGTCAACCAGACCGTAGCCTCGGGAAGCGCGGCTCTCGGGGTCGCCGCGGCAAGCTCCGTTGTCGTCGCGGCGAGCAAGGGATTGCCGCTGATCGCCGTCTCGGCGTTCATGCAGACCAATCCCGAGGGTGTGATCGTCCGTGAGGACTCGGGCATCAAGCAGCTGAAGGATTTCGTCGGAAAGCGCATTGCAATCAACCCTGCCAACCCCACGTCGTACCTGTTCGAAGCCAAGCTCGCGCGCGCCGGCATCGACAAGAATTCCATCGACTTCATCAACGTGCAGCCGGAGGCGATGGTACCGCTGATCATCAAGAACGAGGTCAAAGGCGGTCTAGGATACTGGGATTGGCAGGCGATCAACATCCGCAAGGAAGGCGTGCCGGTCAACGTCTTCGTGATGAGCGACGACAAGGTGCAGATATACGGGAATGTCCTTGTCGCTAATCGCGAATGGGCGAAGAAGAGCGGCGACGTCATTCGCCGTTTCCTTAAGGCTTCGGTGCGCGGCTGGATCGACGCGTTCGACAACGTCGAGCTGGCGCACGCCACGATGATGAAAGCGAATACCGAAGAGGATCCGAACTTCCTGCGCCAGGCGCTGGCGGTGTCGATGAAGCTGATCGGCAGCCCGGCGACGGTTCAGCACGGCTTCGGCTGGATGGAGAAGGCCAATTGGGAAGCGCTTCAGGAGGCTTTGCTCAAGGGCAGGGTCATCGACAAGCCAACCGATATGAACAATCTCTTCACCAACGCCTACCTGCCCGCGAACGCGAAGGATTGGGGCAAGCGGCAATAACCATTTCCCCAGGCACGACCGTGACCCCCATAGTCGCGCTCGACTCGGTCGGCAAATCCTACGACGGTCCGCACGGCGAGCGGACCGTTGCGCTATTGGCGGTTGGTTTCACGGTTGCGCAGCAAGAATTCATCAGTCTCATCGGGCCGAGCGGCTGCGGCAAGTCGACGTTACTTAATATCATTGCCGGCCTGCTGCAGCCTTCCTCCGGCGGCGTATCGATCGCTGGCAATTCGCCCCAGACCGCACTCGACCAACGCAAGATTGGCATCGTCTTCCAGGATGCCGTATTGCTGCCGTGGAAAACTGTCGTTGAGAACGCGCGCTTTCTCCTGATGATCGCCGGCCGCCTCGATGGCGCTGCGCAAGCGCGGGTCGACGAGTTGTTGCGTATCGTCGGACTTGCCGAGTTCCGCAATCATTACCCGCATCAGCTCTCGGGCGGCATGCGGCAGCGCTTGTCAATTGCTCGGGCGCTGGCGCTCGACCCGTTGCTTCTGCTGATGGACGAGCCGTTCGGAGCGCTCGACGAATTCACGAGACACCGAATGAACGTAGAGCTGCTCGACATTTGGTCGGCGACTCGAAAGACCGTTGTGTTCGTTACCCACAATATTGCGGAAGCCGTCTTCATGTCGGATCGCGTGATTGCAATGAGTCCCCGTCCAGGGCGTGTCGTCGATGATTTCCGGGTGGAATTGCCGCGCCCCCGAACGAAAGAAGTCCGGTACACCCGGGAATTCAACGACTGCGTCGTGCACCTGCAGAGGCTGCTCGAACGCGACGAGGACACCACGCTATGAAGGCCGGATCGCAACAGTTTGGATTGAGCGGAATGCAGGCGGCGCGCGTCGCGATATTCCTCTGCGTCTTGCTGACGGCGTGGCAGCTGCTGTCCAACCACTTCGCTATTCCCGTTTACCTTCTGCCGGCGCCGATTGACATCGGCAAGAGCCTCGTTGCCGACTACCCTATCTACTTCAAGCACACGCTCGCCACCTTGCTCGAAATCGCCATCGGTTTTTCGACCGGCGTCACCACCGGCGTCCTGCTCGCCATCGCGATGAGCCGCTCCGAGGCGATCGCCAACGCACTGCACGTGCCCATCCTCGCCACGCAAGCGATGCCGACCATTGCGATCGCGCCCATCCTGATCATCTGGTTCGGCGTCGGCCTCGCACCCAAGGTGATCGTTATCACGATCTTCAGCTTTTTCCCGGTGCTGGTGAATACTCTCACGGGCCTGCAAGCCACTGGCGACCAGATGATCAAGCTCATGCGCTCCGTCGCGGCGACGGACTGGCAGATCTACCGACACATCCGCATTCCGATGGCACTGCCGCATTTCTTCGCCGGCGTGCGTTTGGCCGCAGCGGCGTCGGTGATCGGTGCCGTGGTGGTCGAGTGGGTGTCTTCGGACAAGGGACTGGGCTACCTCCTCATACTGCACGAATCGCGCCTGAACACCGACAAGGCCTTCGCGACGCTGGTGATCCTGATTGCACTTTCGATCACCATCTTCGCGTTGACGGCAGTGGCAGAACGCCGCCTTTCGTGGACCAAGCGCCTCGGACTCAACTAGGTTTAGCCAAAGCGCCGAACCTGCCATGAGTATTGATGGTCGGATCGTCCGGATCGCGAGCGACATCGGCGGCACCTTCACCGACGTCGTGCTGGAGATCGGCGAACGGCACGAGACCGCCAAGGTGCTGACCCGGCACGACGCTCCACAGTTCGGTGTTCTCGAAGGTATGGACATCGTGCTCGCACGAACGGGGGTCAAACCGGTCGACATCGATCTGATGATTCACGGGACCACGCTTGCGACCAACGCCATCATCGAGCGGCGCGGGGCGCGCGTCGTGCTCGTCACGACGCAGGGATTCCGCGACACACTGGAGATACGTACCGAAAGCCGCTTCGAGCAGTATGATCTCAACATTTCCTATCCCGAGCCGCTAGTGCCCCGCGAGCATCGGCTTACCGTCCCTGAGCGCCTCGACGCGCGCGGCCGGGTGGTTATCCCACTCGACGAGACGGCACTCGGCGAAGTAGTCGCGCAGATCCGGCGTATCGATCCGCAGGCGATTGCCATTGGCCTCTTGCACAGCTATGTCGATCCGGTGCACGAGGCGCGGGTCCGCGCCGTCCTCGCCGCAGCATTTCCGGACGTGCCCATCTCGATCTCCAGCGAGGTGTCGCAGGAGATGCGCGAGTTCGCTCGCCTCTCCACCGCTTGCGCCAACGCCTACGTGCAGCCGCTGATCGCAGCATACGTCCGTGGCCTCGATGACACGCTGAAGGCGCGCGGCTTCGCATGCCCCTTGTTGCTGATGAGCTCGGGCGGCGGCCTGACCGACGTGGACACTGCGATTCGGTTCCCCGTCCGTCTGGTCGAGTCCGGACCCGCCGGCGGCGCCGTGTATGCGCGTGATGTGGCGCTGCAATGCGGACTCGATCACGTGCTCTCTTTCGACATGGGCGGCACCACCGCGAAGCTGTGCCTCATCACCGACGGTCAGCCGCAGACGGCCCGCGAGTTCGAGGTCGCGCGCGCACACCGCTTTCGCAAGGGCAGCGGCATTCCGCTGCGCATCCCGGTCGTCGAGCTGGTCGAGATCGGTGCCGGCGGCGGCTCGATCGCGCGGCTCGACGCGCTGAAGAATATCGCTGTCGGCCCAGAGAGCGCGGGTTCGGAGCCCGGCCCCGCCTGCTACGCCCGCGGCGGCACCGCGCCCACGGTAACCGATGCCAACCTCGTGCTGGGTCGTCTCGACTCCGACTCGTTCGCAGGCGGTAGGATGACGCTCGACACCGCGGCGGCGAGGCGCACGCTCGCCGCCGACATCGGCGATCGGCTCGGCCTCGATTGTCCGATGACGGCGTTCGGCGTCGTCGAGATGGTCGAAGAGAACATGGTCGGCGCAGCACGCGTCCACGCAATCGAGTCCGGCCGCGATATCGAAACACTCACGATGATTGCCTTCGGCGGTGGCGCGCCACTGCACGCCGGTCCGATGGCACGCAAGCTTGGGATTACCCGCTTTATCGTTCCCACGCTTGCCGGGGTGGGGTCAGCCGTTGGCTTTCTGCGGACGCCGGTTTCCTACGAAGTCGTGCGCACGTTCATCCAGCGACTGGATAGGCTGGATGTCGACGCCGTCAACCGGACGCTCGCGGCCATGACCGAGCAGGCACGCTCGATTGTCGTACCAGCCGCGCTCGGCGCCGCGGTAACCGAGCGCCGCGTCGCGTATTTGCGCTATTGGGGCCAGGGACACGAGGTCGGCATCGACCTACCGGTGCGCATGATCACCGCCGAGGACGTCGCGCTTTTCGTAGCGCGGTTTGAGTCGCGTTACCGCGAGTTGTTCACTTGGCTCATATCCAATGCCGCGATCGAAGTCGTCTCCTGGGCGGTTAGCGTGAGTGCGCAAGCGAACGCGCCGCGCGCCACCCTCTCGCTTCCCGCTGAGACCGGCATCCCACTTCCGATCGGCACGCGGCGGATGTTCGATGACGCGGTCGCGGCCTATCGCAATGTCGCCGTCTACGCCCGGGCCGCCCTCTCGCCGGGCGACTGCGTGCGTGGTCCATCGGTCATCGTCGAGGACGAGACGTCGACCTACGTTCCGGCATGCTTCGAAGCGACGATCGACCAGCGCGGCTTCATCGATTGCCGGCGGCAACGCTGAAGCGATGGCGAACCCCATGGATTCTCACGGCCGTCACGCGATCAACATCCAGGTTGCTTGGAACCGACTCATCTCCGTTGTCGAAGAACAGGCTGCGGCGCTGATCCGCGCGTCATTCAGTCCCGCGGTGCGCGAGGCCGGCGACCTCGGCGCCGGCGTGTTCGATACGCGTGGACGCATGCTCGCCCAGGCGATCACGGGTACCGCCGGCCATGTTAACAGCATGGCCGCCGCCGTGCCGCATTTCCTTCACGCGATTCCCACGGGCAAGATGCACCCGGGCGACGCCTATATCACCAATGATCCGTGGATGGCGTCCGGCCATCTGCACGACATCACGATCGTGACGCCGGCGTTCCGAGGCGGCCGGCTGGTCGGAATGTTCGCCGCCACCATCCATCTGATCGACGTCGGCGGCCGCGGACTGACCGCCGATGGCCGCCACGTGCTCGAAGAAGGCATCGGCATTCCGATCATGCCGCTGGTGCGATCTGGTGAGATCAACGCCGACCTGATGAAGATCATCATCGCCAACACCCGCGAGCCGTTGCTCGTGCGCGGCGATCTTCTCGCGGTGATCGCTGCCGGCAACGAAGGCATCCGCCGGCTGTTGAGCCTGATGGAGGAATTGGGCCTCGACGACCTCGACGCACTGGGCGAGCACATCATCAGGAATTCGCGCGACGCGATGAGTGCGGGGATCGCCAAGCTGCGTCCGGGCACATACCAGGCCACAACCACCATCGACGGCTACGACCGGGAAGTCACCTTTGCCGCCAGCGTGACAGTCGGAACCGATCGCGTCGACATCGACTTCGCCGGCACGTCGCCCGCAAGCTCGTACGGCATCAACGTTGTTCTGAACTACACCAAGGCGTATGCGCACTACGCGGTCAAATGTCTTGTCGCGCCGCATCTGCCGAACAATCACGGTTCGCTTGAGCCGATCGGCGTCTCCGCGCCGGAAGGTTGCATTCTGAACGTGCAGCGGCCGTCACCGGTGGCCGCGCGGCACGTGATGGGACACGCGGTACCCGATCTGGTCATCGGCTGCCTCCATCAGGCGATGCCAGACGGCTCTATCGCCGAAAGTTCGATGATGTGGAACCCGTATTTTCGCGGCACGCGCGGGTTTGACGGCGAGTTGCGGGACTGGGACGCGTTCTTTTTCAACAGTGGCGGCATGGGCGCACTCGCGGACCGTGACGGTCTTTCTGGCACCGCATTCCCCGCGGGGGTGAAAAGCATTCCGGTCGAAAGTTTCGAAGCGAGTGCGCCGATGCTCGTGTTGCGCAAGGAGTTTCGCCCCGACTCGGGTGGGGCCGGAAAGCATCGTGGCGGACTCGGGCAGATCGTCGAGTACCGTGACCTGCGCGGCGACCATCCGGTGTCGTTCTCCGCGCTGTTCGATCGCGTCTTCAACCCGTCAAGCGGACGCGACGGAGGAGTTGCCGGTGCACCGGGTGTCGTCAGGCTCGGATCCGGCGCGCGCTTGCGATCCAAGGGCTTTCAGGACATCCCCGCCGGCGACACTCTGGTCCTCGAGTTGCCCGGAGGCGGTGGCTACGGGGATCCATTCGAGCGTCCAGTGCGAGATGTCGCAGCAGACGTGCGTCGAGGATTGATCAGCGTTGCCGCCGCACAGGAACAGTACGGCGTCGCGGTCGACGATGCCGGTGCTCCAGATATCGCCGCCACGGAATTGCTCAGACAGAACCGCGTGCGCTCCGCAAGCTGAGGGCCATAACAGCGGTTCACCACCCCCGTTGCACGCGTACGGCACGTGGGTGCGATTGCGTAGGAGGCGCTCGCGCCAGGAACGATCGATGGCCTCCATGCTCCGAGGCATGGGCCGAGAAACCGCCAGTCGATGCGCCCATTGCGTCATCGCATGCGCGTCGGTTTGTCCGCGGGCAGACCGCGGGGCACGAGGCTCGCCAAGACTCGGGGCCACCTTCGCGTGCGCTATGGCGATCACCGGCCGGTCAACCGCAGGGAGGTCCATAAGCGTCCGAGCAGTGCAAGAAGTGGTCCAGTTGGTACGGCAGAACTTCGACCACTGGACTGACGTCCCCCTCGCACGTCGGTTACCGGATACCGAACGGGCGGTCGGAATGCCGTCGAGCGGCGCCCGATTCAGGCGCCGTTATGCTCGATCGGGTGGAGGAGTTTGGGGTGGCCACGAGTGGGGGGGGTTGGGTGGCCGCCAGGTCTTGCGTAGCTCAGGCTCGGTCGCAGACTCTTGATCGATCCATGTTCCACGAGCGCAGCCTGAAGCCGCTCGAATGCCTTTTCCCGAGTTGCTGCGTGTTCTGGAGGTGTTTTCGTCTCGGATTGGTACTGCAGCATGGCCCAGACCGGGTATGCGCCAATCGAGCCGACCAGAACAGGCTTGCGGAGATTCGTCGCGCGCTCCCAATCGAACCCTGCTCCGGCTCGAGGATGTCGATCGACAGGAAGGGGTGTCCCGTCGGAATCCCCACGAATAAGTCCAGCCAGCGGTCAATGTCGCGAACGCCAGGACTGTCGCGCAAGGTTCTTCAAGATGTTGAACCGTCGATTCAAGGTTGCTGCCTGACCCTCCCCCTACGCGAACACTTTCAGGCGCATCTTTGGATAGGAAAATACTATCGGTACGGGCTCACCGGGAAAGCAGGCGCCTGTCGCGCCGTCCCCCGGGCACAGCTAAATTTAGCGACTAAATTTATTAAACACGACGACATAAATAATGCAGCATTGTAGTACACTTGCATCGGCCATTCTCTGGGGAGAAGAACGATGCGCAAGCTGCAGATTCAGGATGCTGAGGTGATGCGGATTGCCATTCAGCAGG